>NZ_JAUSTY010000016.1 GCF_030813115.1 Bacillus horti
ATTTCTCCACCAGTTGCCTGTCAGCTACTAAGCGACTTGGTTCTTACTTAGATCGGACTTCCACCGACTAGCAATTAACGGCTTGCTGGGCACGCGTAGTATAAAAAATAGACCTACAAAGTAGGTCCATCTGACACTAATTCTCTGAGTAACTGTTTCATCGCTTTTCTAGCTTCGCCAACAATTTCTTCTATTTCTAATTTAGTAGGATTGTCTAGATGTATGCCAACTAAGACAGCAACAGTTTTCCCTAGAGCCTGACTTGCTAGACCTGCTAATTCGCAGGCTAACTCAGTCTCTTTATGACCGGGTAGGGTTAGAATCCTAACTGTTGGTGCTTTCTCATCTTCTATTGAGGCTAATGCCACTGCCCCGATATGTGCTGTACCTCCTGTAACCTCAAATACAACGTCTTCTCCCATATAGGATATCTTGATCTCGATAGAGCTGGTCATATTATCCTCCGATCTGAGACATTCTTCTCAGCGTAGGGGTGTGAGTCTGCCTTTCATCATTAAGGGCTTGAGCCATTTCATGATTCTTTGGTTTATCCCCTAAAGCCTTGAAGAACATTTCCTTTAGAGCTTGATCATCACCAATATATTTCCGCACATTCCGTTCATCAGACCAGTATAAGCATGATTTAATGCTTCCATCTGCCATTAGTCTTAATCGATTACAAGCTTCACAAAAATGATCACTTACAGGATGAATCAATCCAAAGCTCCCTTTGGCTCCCTTAATTCTGTAATTTTCCGCTGGACCATTACCATAAATATGCTCCGACGCTTCTACCTCCCATCCCTTTCCTTCACATTGTTCAAGGACGTGGCTTAAGGGCATGTATGAGCTTTTCCAGCTATCTGTTTGATGACCGATAGGCATATACTCAATAAACCGTATCTGAATAGCACGAGAAAGACTCATCTCCAAAAAATCTAAAATTTCATCATCATTTATTCCTTTCATCAAGACAACGTTTAGCTTAAGAGGAGTAAGGTCCAGCTTCTCACAAATATCTATGCTCTGAAGGACACGCTTTACAGTCCCCCCTCTAGTAATGAAAGAGAAGCGGTCTGCTCTAAGTGAGTCTAAGCTAATATTGACTCTGGTTAAGCCAGCTTTCTTTAAATCTGCAGCTTTTTGACCAAGAAAGATTCCATTTGTGGTCAAAGCTATGTCTTCGATACCTTGAACATCTGAGATCATTGATACGATATCCACAATATCCTTTCTTACCAGTGGTTCTCCTCCAGTAAGTCTAATCTTCCTTACACCTAACTCCGCCAGAACCCTAACCACTGAAGCAATCTCTGTAGCAGTGAGAATATTCTCTGAAGGCTCAAAAACCATCCCTTCTTCAGGCATACAGTATACACAGCGCAAATTACAGCGATCTGTTACAGAAATTCTAAGGTAGTCATGAACTCTACCGAAGGAATCTTTCAATTTGTCTTTCATCCTGCGCTCCTCCTTCTGCCTATATGTGTATCGCTTCACATATTGGAGCGTGCTTATAGATTTAACTTTTACTAAAGTAAATGCGGTAGAACAGCTTTGCCGTCACGTCATTCGATACAAAGCATTCTTCCTCGTTATCTGACTCCATGTACGTTTGCTTTTGATCAAAAATAGGGACAGAAAGGAATTGATTTGGATTTAGATAAAATTGCAAATACGTGCCCTCTGACGTCGTCTGTACTTTATGCAACGTATAATCCGCTGGCTTCGTTTGTTCTTCACCGGAATAATCCTCAATCCACACTTTCATTTGTCTACCAATGTATGCTGACAATGTGTGTACCCATTCCATAACCTACACCCCTATTTCTTCTTTTTTCTTACAATGCAGGCATTCCCCTGAATCCTCTTTCAATTCAACCTGTATACGGTATCCTTGTATCCAACTTAGAAAGAGAGATGGTGCTGAAGCTTGCAGATATTGGACAATCTCTTCTTCCCTTTGCCATTTGCCAATGCCATTTAACTCAACGATTACAATATCTACATTCTCTTTTCTTTTTAACTCTGTGCTCCAATTCACTTTGCCCGTAAATAACTGTTTAATGGTAGCTTCAATCTCTTTTTTAAATTGGCTACCTTCTTGCTGCTCACGTATAAAACATAAGTCAATAAAGAATTCAGATTTCATGGTCTCACTTCCTTTGTTGGATTTCTAAATGCCCGTTTTTATCAAACTTCAATTGTTCTTTGTTCTCATCCTTCTATGACATTTATGACTGGAGTTCAACCAAGCTATTCTTCACTCTTTGCTTTTCTTGATGCTGTAGCCACAAAACTAAAATCAGACTACCTAAAGCTAATTGTGAAAGAGCCATAAAACCAATCGCATAATGTCCTGTTATACTGTATAGCATGGATAAAATTAACGGTGGGAAAAATCCCCCAAGTCCACCCATAGCAGAAATTAATCCGTTAGCAATACCTGCTTGTTTGGAGAAATACAGAGGAACTAGCTTAAAGATAACTCCATTCCCAACCCCTGCGCAGCATGCAATAGTTAAGCAGCCTAATGTGTAAATAAAAATTGATGGAGCAAAGGAAAGTACGATAGCCGATACAGTTAGACCAGCAAAAACGATTGTTAGCAGCATGAAAGGATTCTTCTTATCTCCTAGCCATCCGCCAATAGGTCTAAATACAGTAGCTAATACAATAAATCCAGCTGTGCGCAAGCCTGCATCTACTTTTGTCAGATCAAAATGATTAACAAGAAAGTTAGGTAAGTAGACGGTAAAAGCTACAAACGCTCCGAATGTAATGAAATAGAAGAGACATAGTAGCCATAGCTTTTCGTTCCGATATACACTCTTAATTTGATCAGATAAGGAAGCGACCACCTTCGGTTCAGCTCGATCTCCCAAAATGAAATTTAGAAGGATGAAGATTCCTATCAGGACAAGGTATAGAAGAACTGTATTTTCCCAGCCGATCTGAGTAGCAATAACTGGTGCTGCAAACGCCGTAATAGCAGTACCGATATTCCCCACACCATAGATTCCATTTACAAAACCATGTCTTTCCTTAGGGTAATATTTAGGTAAGGAGGTTACCCCTACTGAAAAAATGGCACCACCAACACCAAGAAATAAACCACCTAGCATAAGATCGAAAAAGGATGATGCTACACTAATGTAGTAGATAGGAGCTAAAAGCACGATAAAGCTGATCAGAAAGATCGTTCTCGCTCCAAAGCGATTTGTCCAGTAGCCGATCGGTATCCTTAATACAGACCCAAACAACACAGGAATCGCTGTCACCCAGGCAAGCTGTACAGAAGTTAATGCAATATCCTCCTGAATAAATGGAATTAATGACGATAAGATAACCCAAACCATAAATCCTAAGCTTAAACTTAGTGTCTGTAAAGGCAGTTGAATTTTTTTAACGTCCATATCCCTTAGTTTCCTTTCTATAGATCATATATGAGACAGGAAAAAGAAGTAGGTTAAGAGCTGCAAATAAAAGAACGAGTTCGTATTTTTGATAAAAGAAATGATTGACGACATACTGTGTGCAAATAATGTTAAGAAATAGCACAACACTTAGCAGAATCACACCCCTGTAGCTACGTTTCATAGCGCTTCACCCCTGTGGCAAAGATTTCACTTCCTTCAACATCGATAGTAATCTCCGGCAAAGGTCTTCTAGGTGGTCCAGCAGTTGGTGCACCAGTTGCTACATCGAAGAAGCCATGATGACAAGGACACACAAGTTGTTGATCATTACCATCCCAGAACACAGGACATTTTAAATGTGTACACGCATTCTGATAGGCCTTGTATTTCCCTTCTCCCAAGCGTATAAGTAGTGCAGAGTCATGCTCCTTGGGGTAAGCAAATTCTATCGCTTCTCCTACCTTTAAAGACTGTACATCTGTTATCTTTTTAATCGCCTCATTTCGCTCACCTAAGCCCATAAGCTCTTTGGCAGCAAGGGCTCCCCAGGGTAGAGTAGAAACGGCAAATAATCCTGCTGCTCCAACAAGTGTTTTCATAAACCCTCGTCGATCTAAGCTACGTTCATTGTTTTTTTCTATATTATGTGTGTAATTATCTTCATCAAATGGGGGCGTGCTATTCTTTTTGTTATTCTCCATTTTAATCCCCTCACTTTCTTTTTTTAGATCCTTGTTTAAAATAGCTTCTGCTGTCCCTGTAGAATTCCAGGTAAGCTAATTTTCACATTTGTTTCTCCCTCTAAAGCATCAAAAGGCTGATGACTAGACATCCATTTTCCTAATCGATACTGCTCCTGCTTCTCTGATAGCTCGTCTTCGGTAATCCACTGTAGCGTATTTGTTGGACAAACAGAGGCACACATTGGAGGTATATTTTCCTTCGTACGGTCATAGCACAAATCACATTTGTACATCAGATTTTGTTCTTCATCAAATTTGGGTATTCCATAGGGACAAGCGATTGTACAGTTCTGACAACCAATACACTTTTCTACTAGCGCCGACAATACGGCCCCTTCCTCAGTAATTTGAATCGCTTGAGCAGGACAGCTACGCGCACAGGCTGGATTCACACAATGGAGACACATTAATGGAATCGTTTGTCTATCCACTTTTGGATTCACATCATAGACATAATTCCGGTTTCTTTCCTCATGACCTCCACACTGTGTACATGCCGCTAAACAGCTACGGCAGCCGATACAGTTCTCCATTTCAATGTACAGTAAGCTTTTCATTAGATCGTCTCCCTCTCCTGTTTATAGGACTCTTTTATAATTTGAGCGGCACACGCTTTAAATTCAGGCATTCTAGACATAGGGTCAAGAGCCGGAATGGTCAATAGGTTTATGGACTGCTCGTGACCGAAATGATAAGGAACAAAAATCGTATCCTTACGAATCGCTTCAATCACCTTAACCCTAAATTTGGCTTCTCCACGTCTTGTTAGTAAAGTAACAAATTCATCATGCTGAATATCGTACTGTTCAGCTGTCTCTGGATGTACCTCAACATATGGCTCAGGACACATATCTTTCAAAAATGGAATTCGTCTCGTCTGATTCCCTGAAAGATAATGATAGACAACCCTTCCAGTCGTTAACCTTAGAGGATATTCATCACATGGCTCCTCCGCTGGTGGTCGATAGGGCAGGGCACATATTTTAGCTTTCTGGTCGGCATGATAAAACTTTTTATCTAAGAACATGTATGGCGTTCCGGTATCATCCTCATCCTTACAAGGCCAAAATACACCATCCTGCTTGTCGATCTTATCCCATGTGGCTCCGTAATAATCAGCGTTTCCACCCTTAGTCGCTAGTCTGAACTCATCGGCAATCTGTGAAGCCGTTTTTAAGTGCCTAAAGTATTGTCCTCTCCCTAAGCGTTCTGCCAGTTCAATTTGGATTAACCAGTCTGGCTTAGATTCTCCGATTGGCTCCTGAGCTTTATTAATCTTAATAATTCTTCCCTCTAAGTTCGTTACGGTACCTTCATCCTCAGCCCAGGTTACAGAAGGTAGAATTACATCCGCAAACTCAGCCGATTCAGAAAGGTAAATATCGGCACAAACCATGAAATCTAAGTCCTTCAAAACGGAACGAACATAATTTAGATTGGGAGCTGAAACGGCAGGATTAGAGCATAACAAGTACAGCCCTCGTATGGTCTTCTTCTCCATTAGCTCAAACATTTCATAGGCAGATACACCAGCTTCAGGCATTTCCTCTGGTTCGATGCCCCAAACATCGCACACCTCGCGTACATGCTCTGGATTAGTAATTTTACGATAGCCTGGTAGAAGGTCAGATTTCTGTCCATGCTCTCTTCCTCCTTGACCATTTCCTTGACCAGTAAAGGTAGCTACTCCAGACTTAGGTCGACCAATTTTCCCTGTAACTAAACACATATTTGTGTAGCCTGAAACGTTATCTGCTCCTTTATGCTGCTGTTCAATTCCTCTAGCAAACATCACAATGGCGTTTGGTGCCTTCCCGTAAATTTCAGCTGCTTTAACTAACTTTTCAGGAGCTACACCGGTAATTTCGCTTGTATATTCAGGAGTAAATTGACTGACGACCTCCTTCGTATCCTCAAACCCACTGGTATGTTGTTGAATAAATTCCTCGTCGGTGTAGCCATTTTTGATCAGTAAATGCACCATACAGTTTGCTAACGCTAAGTCCGTACCAGGCTTTAGATCCAAATGGATGTCTGCACGCCTTGCTAAAGGTGTTTCCCTTGGATCTACGACAATCAGATAGCCACCACGATTCTGTACCTCCCACACTCGAAACATAGAGGTTGGATGACATTCTGCTGTATTACTTCCTGCAATAAACAGACAATCTGTTTGATGAACATCTGTCCATGGTAGTGTTGAACCACGATCGACACCAAAGGTACGCAAAAAGCCTGCTGCGGCACTAGACATACAGAATCTTCCGTTGTAATCGATATATCTGGTTTGGAGCCCTACTCGAGCAAACTTTCCAGTTAAGTAGCATTTTTCATTCGTCATCGATACGCCACTAAACACAGATAACGTATCCTTCCCATGCTGCTCCTGAAGCCTTTTAAATTTCCGAACAATTAAATCATACGCTTCTTCCCAGCTTGCCTCTCTAAATCCCTCTTTTGTTCCCTTTAACGAGGCATCATCTCGAATTAGTGGTCGAAGTATTCGATCCTCATGATTGGTTTGCTGGTAAGCTGTGACACCCTTTGGACACATTTTCCCTAAAGTTACTGGCCAATCATACCTAGGCTCAACACCAATGATCTTATTACTACTCGTATCAACCCGTAGATTCATTCCACACTGCATGCCACAGTAGGAGCAATGAGTTGAAATGAGCTTTTCCTTTGGATGATATTTATTTGGAACGGTTTTATAAAACTTATCCTTTAGCATTCTGGTTAGCCTCCCTATACTTGATTTCATGAGTTGGGATACCGGTAAATCGAGACATACGGTATTTACGTCGACATGGAAGACAAAGCTCAGCTAAATGAAAGCCTTCGTCCATCTTAAAGTGAATTTGATTAGCATCTAGCACCTGAATTACATCGTTTGACTGTTCTGTAGAAACAAATTCAGCTTCGCAAACCTTACAAGTCTTCATTTGTTGCTCTGCATAATGCTCGCGATAATTCTTAGCAAACACACTCATCGGTCTAAATGGAATATGAGCAAGCTTCCCAAATGGGAGATAAATCAGTGTAATAATGACAGACCACTGATGGATTAGAGTGATAACCGGATGACCATAGCCATGAAGAAAGATATTGCTTCCTGTCAGCATTAGCCCCGTTATACTTACAAAAAGTAAAAGGTATAGAGGAAGGAAATCATAAACAAAGTTCTGCTCAGCTCTAGCCTGCATATTTTTAATTCTTCTAAACAAAGCCATGAAGACTCCTGCAATAACCATAAAAGCTGTAATATTTAGAGCATTATAAAACAGATAGGCAATAAATCCGTCTGCCTTAATCCTCATAAGATCAAAGCCAAACGCCACAATGGTATACATACCGTTTTCACTCATAGTAAAATACATCCAGCCAAACACTAAAGGAAAGGTAACCATACAGGATAAAATACATCCCCATCCCAGCAAAATGTGCTGTGTCCAACGATAGATGCCCCTATTCCAAATGAAGCGATAGGTGGCTAAATGCTCTACAGTCGTTTGTGGAGTTTTTTTGCGGAACAAAAGCTTTATCCCTTTTTTTAGGATGATTTTCGCAGGAGGTCTTTCAGCCCAAGCAATAAATCGATAAAAGAATCCACCAATAAAAGCAATGGTCCCGACAATATAGCCGTAAAGCATTAAATCAATATGTGTAAAAAAACGTGATCCGATATATATAGAAATAAATAAGGCCACAAGAGTCAAACAGAACATCATAGCGAATTTTGAAGCAAAGGCTCGGTTCATAATCTACGTCTCCTTTTTTGTCGTAATTATTCTTACTTCTAATAAACCATCCAATAGATACCATCGCCGTGACAAATGTCACAGGAAATCCCTTTCCAAAAATAGCGTTCAAACAATGTCCACTTTAAATATATTTTTTGGAAATGCTATCACTTGATTTCCAGTAAAAATATTTGCTTATTTTTTGAATGTACCGCACCAATCAATTTAAAAATAGAAGAGAAAGAATCAAAAATTGAACTACACCAATAATTTCTATGATCCCGGCCCTGGATGGTTTCATAGGCTTACCACCATATACGAAAGCTTTTATTGTGCTGAAAATATAGGGGACGACCATTCCTAAAAACCCAATGAGGATAGGTACAAGTAAAATACCGATATGATAGATTTTGGAATAGATGTGCCAGCGCTTATTTTCTCTTTCTCGAAATAGTGTCTTAACAAAAAAGGCACTCCCCATAAAATGCATAAAGCTAAACAAGACTAATACAACCATTGTCTTATCCCAGCCACCTCCACCTACTAAATAAGCGGCCGCAGCCCCTAATGAAAAGATGAGGATTGCACTACAATCATTAATAAGGGATCTTTCTTTTCTACGAATGACATACGCAATATTAATAGAAAACAAAAAAATAAATACTGGGGCAAAATAAAAAAGCTCAGGAAATTGAACAAGAGGTACAATAATACATAACGCAGCAACAGAACCATATGCCATGGCCCACTTAATTAAGCTTTTACGACTTGATTTTCTTTTTACCGCCTGAAGTAGTGGATACGTAGCCAAGTAAAGAAAAAACCAAGCTAAAAACAGAGGTATATGAACCCACCACGGATTAATTACAAACATCCCCAGTAAAAAAGGAACACTCACCATAGCCCAGCCACCATGCTCATGAGGTATGACCAATCTCTGCTTTTTCATAGCTCGACCTCATTTCTATTTTATTTGTCAGCCCTATGGTAATAAAAAGAAAAAAGGGGAACTGTGAGCCCCATCACATTTCTGCATCACGCAAGAGCGTGATTCATTAGATGTTCACAAACCATAGCTTCTTGATTTTCTACTGTGCTAAGCTATACTAGGGGAAATACTAGTCGGAGGAATGAAAATGGTTAAAAAAGATGAAATAAAGGATAAAATCATTGATATTTCATTACGCCTTTTTAATACAAAAGGAATTAACGGAACATCAATTCAAGATATTATGACAGCTACAGACTTACCTAAAGGGGCCATTTATCGCCGATTTAAAAATAAGGATGAAATTGTACTTGCTTCATTTCAAAAGGGTGGCGAAATTATTTGGGGGCAAATGCTACATGCAGTAAAAAAAGCAGACACAGCTATAGATAAACTTATTGCCGTATCTGAAATTTATCAGGATGCCGTGCACAACCCACCAATTGAAGGTGGCTGTCCATTATTAAATGTCGCCATTGAAAGTGACGGTACATTTCCAGAGCTACAAAAAAAAGCAGCTGAGGGTTATCAAGAAACCGTTGCTTTTGTCCAAACCATTATTGAAGAAGGAAAACAAAATAAAGAATTTCGTCAAGATGTTGACTCCCAGTCGCTAGCCTCTTTTATCGTCTTCTCCATGGAGGGAGCCATAATGGCTAGTCGTCTATCCTCTGATAATATCCATGTTCAACATAATATTAGTCACATGAAACAGCTCCTTACGCACTACTCTGATTAAGAATTTTATTTGATAATGCTCGCTAGCTAATCGTACGTCACTTTTTCTTCAAATATTGTTATTGAACACTACGTATCCTTACCCTATAATAAAAATAGAAATTCAGACCGAACCGTCCGGTCTGAATAAATTAAAATGTTTCATTACGTTTCGCCTTTCAATCTCACATTTACCTAAGTAAAACTATATTGATCAAATTATAAGGAGATTCTTGATGAAAAGAAAATTATTGATTTCCGCTCTACTATTCATAGCTATGATGTGGGTTATGCATACCCTTTCGAAGAATTTTATGGTTGATCCATCCTTTACTTCTTTTTTAGCCAATAAGGACGTTGCTCTTTCTAATCAATCCTTATGGACACTAATGATTCAGATTCATATTGGCCTAGCTATCATTGCCTTAATCACAGGACCACTAGGGTTAATAAAACGCTTGCGAATCAAAAATCTTACCTTTCATAAATGGAATGGCAGACTCTATGTCCTTTCTATTGTACTAAATTTTATACCAGGAGTTTATGTAGCATTCTTTGCCTCTGGCGGGTTACCTAGTACTATTGGCTTTTTAGTGTTAAATACTCTTTGGTTGGTCACTACACTTAGAGCATACATAGCCATTAGAGCTAAAAAGGTGGAGGAGCACGTTACTTGGATAATTAGGAGCTTCTTTCTTTCCTTCGCTAATATGACGATCTACATCATTCTTGCCATCACTCATCATGGCTTCGACCTTGCGTACGGATTATCTTATACGATAGCCGTATGGCTTTGCTGGATGATCAATTTACTGTTAGCAGAATGGCTGATCCGACGAAAAATAATGATTTGATGAACAAAAAGGCTGTCCAAAGTCAGTTGACTTCATGACAGCCTTTTATATGTAGAAATATTATTGCAAGCTTTTAACTAAATAGATAAGCAATTCATCATCCACCATAACCGTTTTACCTGGTTCAATGGTTTGATTATTGGATACCGCTCCTTTACCATCTAACACATAGCCTCGCTTACCATACATTAATTGGGCTGGCCCGTAATCTTTGTATAGTCCAACTCCTAATCCAATAGTTTTAGAAGTGGTCGCTGCTTTACTTTCTAGCTCATCAAATAGTAACGAAGCAATATTTTTCCTTCTATACTTTGGAAACACACATAGGTCATTAATTTCTGGTATTTTTTCATGTTGGAAATAGTGATACTTAGATTCATAAAGCAAATGACAACATCCTGCAACTTTCCCATCATAATAGGCTATCAATGTCACTCTTTTGCCCTCTTCGTTTTCCCTCAGGCACTTACCATAGTAGTTATCTTCCCTATACATGTTGTGTTTCGCAAATTCCTGTTCTAGTAATGATGCCTCTTCTAAATGTCTAAGTTGTTTAATCTCTATTTTATTTATCATAAATGATAATCACCCTTATATATTAACTCTATTTTTTAATTAATGAGTGTTATAGATCAATAAAGGTAGCCACTCTATCTAATTCCTCTACCATAGAATTACCTTCCCAGTCAGTTACTAAGCCAAATGGTTGGCATATTATTTTCTTTCCTCTATAATCCACTATCCCATAACGTTGATGAGTATGTCCGAAAATAACATATTCGATATTCTTATAGTTATCCAATAATTCTCCAATTCTCTCACTACCCATATACGCATTGCAAAAATTCAACTCTTCATTATCAGTGTGCCAGGTGATAAAATCTTTGTACGGGATAAAATGATTAATAAAAATAACTCTATCGCTTCTATGATTATCAAGTTGATGCTGCCACTGGTTCAGCATTTTATCCACCACTTCTTTATCATCCATTTCCCAGCGAGCATATATGGAGTCCTTCCGAAGATGCTTTTTTTGTTCTTTGAAGTGATTCATTGTTACATGACTGTATCCAAGCGAATAATCATACCAGCCCATACCACCAATCATTGTATAGTCACCAATTTTGATAGGACTGCTAATGCAACTCTCATTTTCATTCATTGAGTGATAGGCTTCCCACGAACTATTTGCTTCTTTAGGAACCCAAACATCATGATTACCTGCAATGAAATAAACAGCTCTTCTTGTAGTTTCTTTAATTTCTTCAATTAATTTCAGTGCTGCTGTGGCATCACCGGCTAAATCACCGGCTAAAATAAGGACGTCGTATATTTGTCTGTTTAACCATTTCAAGTAATCTGATTTCACATTTCCATTTAAAATTTCTTTATTGATGTCAAGATGTAAGTCCGACATGATAAGTGCTCTCATTGGTATCGCCTCCCTGTTGTGTTCAGTATAAGGAAGAACGATAGATAAAAAAAATATTTGTTTTTTAGCAATAGATAAATTTTATTTATACTTTCCTAACAGAAGCTTTAATTTGTTAATTCTTCTTTTACCATGGTAATGAAGTTTTTGACCATTGGAGAATTCGGATCGTTTTTCCTCATACACAGACTTATTGGTTGCTCTAGATGCATGTTTTGAATACTCACTTTTTCAATTTGCCCACTTTCTAGCAAATCTTTTACGGCAAACTCTGATACAAGGGCTACACCATACCCAGCTTTAACCGCCTCAATCGATTCGCTCAAGCCTTCTATTTCTATCCCCATTTTAGGTTCTTGAATAGATTCACGTTCACACAAGGATACCAGCTTTTTTCTTGTAGCACTTCCCTTCTCTCGAAAGACAAACGGCTCTTTCATCACAGTAGCAAGTGAGACAGATCTTCCTCCAAGATGATGCCCCCTTGAAACAATGAAAATGAGTGTATCTCTAATTAAGGGAATCACGTCTACTTTCTCTTCATATACTTCACTGCAGACAAAAGCTATGTCAACCGAATAATCTAGCAATTGGCTCATAGCTACTTGAGAGCTTCCCTTAAACATTTGCACGTTAATCATGGGGTACTTTTTTTTGTACTGAGCCAGCCAACGAGGTAGAATTTTCATAGAAGGTAACTGAGTTGAACAAACTCTCAGGCTTCCCTGATGTCCAGTCAGGATCTCACCCATCTTTTTTTCAATCTCTGCTTCTAGCGAAAACAGTCGTTTGGATTCTACCGCTAGTGTTTCACCTGCCTCGGTTAATTGAATGTTGCGTCCATTTAATGTAACCAGCTTTAAAGCTAATTCCTTTTCCAGATTTCTTAGCTGAGCTGTGACAGCAGGCTGACTAAGTAGTAAATTTTCTGCTGATCTTGTTACACTTCCTGTTTTGGCTACTTCTGTAAAGATACGTAGAGCATGTAAATTCAAGTATAATCCCCCATCCATAAATTATATTTATTGATTTCTAATTATTATTTATTGGAATTTATATATTAGATGTCTATATTCTATATATGAATGATTCATTAGTAAAGGAATCTTTCGGGGGATGAGTATGTGCCATAGGTTGAAGGATTTATTAAGTCTCCCTTACCATAGATCAACTGTGGTGGTCATGTATTGTCACTTAAGTGCATCATGGGGTAATAAGGCATGTACTCCTTTTACTCCATTCACGATTTGAGTAATTCTAAGATCAATAACAGAGCTACCTAAAGCCATCGCTTCAACACGGTTCAAGCCGTACAATTCCCCCAAAAGAGTTAACATTCCATCTAATGCCTGAACTGTCGCCTCATTTAAATCTTCAGCAAAACCGAACGTTATCCACCCAGCCGGTGTATAGGCACGAGGCTTAGTGAGTTCTATATCATCTCGAACAGTCAATGTTAGTTCAGCTTCTTCCATTGGACACTCTATGGCTTGACCGCAAACTTCGCCATCACCTTGAGTAGCATGTCCATCTCCTACTGAAAAATAAGCACCGTCAATTGAAATTGGAAGATACAATTTACTTCCGACAATAAGCTCTTTACAGTCTATATTTCCTCCACAAAATCTAGGTGGGGAAGTTGAATGGATACCCGTTTCTTCTGGAGGCATACCTAGCACTCCTAAAAAAGGATTTAATGTAACGGTGAAGCTTCTACCATTAATATCGCATATTCCTTGATTAGCAGTATGATCTAGCTTCCAGTCTAGGGTTATTTCCTTAAATTCAGTCAAATGAAGCATTTGGTTTTGCCAATTAGGATACTGTCCAGCTGATGTCCAGCCATATGATCCCGTCTTGAGGTGTTTTATTTCAACTTCTAATGTCATTCCTTTTTTAGCACTTGGAATATAGATTGGGCCAATTAAAGCATGTCCATTATCTATATCAGCTCTTCTTGTAAAGGGTCTTGTTCTCTCCTTATAAGACCCTCCGTTTCCCCAACCAGCATCCAACGTTTTAAAACGTATCGTATCCCCTGATTCAATAGACAGTATAGGCTTAATCTCAGCAGTAAATGAACCTATAACAGATTCCCTAGTTAGTTCAATATGATGAGTTGTCATTGCAATCCTCCTCAAGATATTTTTTATTCCTTACACCTTTGGAACAAATATATTCCTCAGACAAAAAACTAAATAAAACCTCCTTCGAGCTTAAAGAGTTACTATATGGAATTCGCCTTCTATTTTGATTTAAGCTTTAGTTGCTTCAAAAAGGCAGTAACTTCAGCAGGTCTTTGGAAAATAATAACGTTCTTTTCACTACTATATTTCTCTAGCTTATCTAAGATGGCTGGACGTTTATCCCTTCTAAAATTCCAAATCCACTTTAAAAATTCCAAGTCTAGCTTTTCCGGACAGCCTACAGTCATATCTGGCCTAGTTTTTCCGTGATACTTCACCCGTCGCTTTATAACACGATATATGGTCAACCATCGAGGGAAGTCAAAGAAAATGATTGTATCTGCAGCTTCCATTCTTATGTCCATCGTTCGTCCGTAATTTCCGTCAATGATCCATTCATCAAGTTGAGACAGCTCAGCTTGAATTTCATCCCATTCGATATCCTCAGTTGGAACCCAATCCGGCTTCCAAAATAAAGAATCCAAATGGTAGACTGGAAGCGTTGTAACCTCTCCTAGCCTCCGTGATAAAGTAGATTTACCAGATCCTCCTGAACCAATTAACATCACTTTTTTCAAGATATATGCTCTCCTTCTGCTTGATTCTTGCTCTGACGCTTGACCATTCTACTAAATTTTCAATTAATTAACAAGAGTTATTATTCATTTAACTCCGTAAATTACTGTATATTCTCTTCATGCGTGTTTCCTGTAACCCATAATGCATTAAATACCATGGAATAGCATCATTTTACAAGTGAAATTCTTTATTATAAACTGAATTCATAATCTACTAATTGTAATTCAACGTGAATTCTATATTCTATTAATGGATCAAAGAAATGGGGAACATTATCATGGATTTAAAATGGATCAGAAGCTTTGTAACGGCAGCTAAGTATCAGAACTTTCGCCAAGCAGCAGAGCAGTTGTACCTAGCTCAACCAACCATTTCTGTACACATCCAACATTTAGAGGAAGCGATCGGTTCTCCATTATTTGAACGAACGGGTAGAAATGTTATTCTTACCCCTACAGGGAAACGGTTTTTGCCTTATGCCGAGCAGCTTCTAGCAACATATGAAAGTGGTATTCAAGATATAGAAGGCTATAGACAAGGCTACCATCGTAAGCTGTCATTGGCTGTTTCACCGCTAATTGCTGCATCTGTCTTACCTTCCATTCTTCGGCGCTTTGTAGAACAGTACCCTACAATTGAAGTCCAGGTTCATGTCCGTGAATCGAAAGATATTGCTGACGACGTTTTTAATGGAGCTGTGGATTTAGGGCTTTCGAGAATGCAAGCCAAAGGAGCGCAGCTTCAAAGTATTCTTTTATATGAAGATCCTGTTATATTAGTAGCTGGTTACGATGGTGGGGAGTTGGAAGGAACACCACCTCTAGATGCTGATCAGCTTTTATCAGCAAGTTTGATGCTGACTTATCATCATCCTGAGTATTGGGATGGATTGCTCCTACAAATTAAAAAAACATACCCTAGGTTAAGGACTATGATTGTCTCACAAGTACACATAGCTAAAAGATTTATAGAAGAGGGACTTGGGATCTCATTCCTGCCACGATCAACGGTTAAAAGAGAGCTTTTAGAAGGAAGATTATTAGAGGTTGATTTCAAGCTGTTTGCCCCTCCAGTGGCAGCTACCTACTGGATTCAGAAATATGAAACTGAGGAGATCGCAACATTCAAATCCTTTTTAGCATACTACTATCCTTCTATTCTATAAATCAGCATAAACTAAATGTAACCATTCAGCTAATTGAATAGATCTTGGGGCAAATCCCTTGCTATGTAACTGCTCAAGAAGCTTTGGTTGACAAGCGTAGTATTTACTTTTCATCTTTTCTGCAAGATGTTCTCGTCCGCTATTTATGAGTCCTTGATATATGCTATCTTTATCCTGTTCGTCTATATACATGATATCAAGCAACACTATTCTGCCTAGTGGTTTAAGAACTCGTTTCATTTCATCCAAAGCTAAGCCCTTCTGTTCATCATTTAGATGGTGCAGAGCGTAGCTTGATACAATAAAATCGAAGGAATCATCCAAATAGGGAATAGCCAAAAAGTTACCCAGCTTCGTTTCAGCCTCTGGATTCTTTTCTCTGCATTTAGCTAGCATTTCCATGGATTGATCTATAGCACACATGCGAATGTTTTGTTGAATAAAAAGTTGAATTAAATTCCCTGTTCCAGCCCCGATATCTAAGCCTATCTCCTCAGCTTTTGGAGCGATCATGGAAATAACACTATTTAAGCCCTGCTCATAGTTAGGATGGAAATGGGCATCATGACCCGGTGTATACACAATTTCATCATGAATTTCCGCCTGCTGATCGTAATTCCATTTGTCCTGCCAGTTTTTACGTACATCTCTCAATCTTTTAGAGCCATCTGCTAGCTTAAAAATATCCTCCCACCCTAATGTGCTTTTACGCTCGAAAACATGAATCATCTGATCCATCGTTTGAATAAGCTGTTTTAGCTCTGTCCATTGAGAGTAAAGCATATATCTCTGTATATCTAAAAGGGCTAAAGCATCCTGATGAAGAGCACTATCTAATTTTTGTAGGATATGCTTAATATCCTCTACAGAAACTCCAACCTCTCTAAGAGCAATAATCATTTGAAGCCTTAAGGCATCCTGCTCATTATATTCCCTATAATCATTTTCTCTGTCTCTTAATGGCTGTATTAATCCCTTTTTTTCGTAGAAGCGTAGAGCTCTCGGAGTGATTTGTAGGGATTTGGCTATCTCATTAATTTTCATAAGCTCGTTCTTCCTTTATCGTTACTAAGGATGCTTACTATGCTTGCTATATTTTGTGTTCTCTCTTTATTTCCTCTAAAAGTACGGTACAGCTTCTATCCACCATTTCATACACTTCTTCAAAGTTACCTGTAAAATACGGATCAGGTACATCCTTCACGATTGATTGTGAATCATAGTCTAATAGTTTTATAACGGTATTGCTTTTATCTTCTCCGAACAATGCCATTAAATCTTGTTTATTTTGCTCATCCATCGCTACGATATAGGTAAATTCATTTGCGTCTGCTTTCAGTACTTGTCTAGCCTTCATGCCCTCGTAGCTTATTTTATGTATATCAAGTATGCTACGAGTGCCTTGATGAGGCGGTGCGCCAATATGCCAATCCCCTGTCCCAGCAGAATCAACTTGAATGCTGTGATCTAGTTTATGTTCCTTTACCTTTGAGCGAAAAATAGCTTCTGCCATCGGTGAACGGCATATGTTTCCAAGACATACGAATAACACTTTAATCATTGATGCCCTCTCCTACTCTATCTATTAATTTGTTCATTCCTAATATAAAGCCAATTATATCATGATAACTAAATATAAGTTTACCCTTCTCCTATTCATTTAGTCGCTGAGCAGGGTGACAGCTTTGGATCTGTGCAATCGTTTCAGGATTTTCAAGAGCAGATATATCCCCAGTATCTAGTCCTAAATAAGCACTTCGAATAACTCTACGCATGATCTTTGCATTCCTTGTCTTAGGCAGGTCTGAAACAATGTGAATGCTTTTAGGACTTAGTGCTTTTCCTAGTCTTTTCTGGACCAACTGAAATAGCTCCACCTGTAAACCATCTATTTGCTCCTTATTGGCTTGCTCTTCCTGTAGCACAACAAAACAAACAGCTGTCTCACCCTTAATTTCATCAGGAACTCCAATTGTCCCTGCTTCCTTCACTTTTGGGTGCTCAATCAAAATCGACTCCATCTCAGCTGGCCCCATCCTTTTACCTGCAATGTTTAATGTATCATCGGAACGACCGGTGATATACCAATGACCTTCTGTATCCTGGTGAACCCAGTCTCCATGAAGCCATATATTTTCCCAACGCGACCAGTATGTTTGCTCATATCTTTCTGGCTCTAACCAAAAGCCGTTCGCCATCCCTACCCATGGAGCTTTTAAGACTAATTCTCCAACCTCCTCTGGCTCTTTCATTTCTGTCCCATCCGCCTGATAAATAGCAGCAGCCATTCCTGGTAATGCTGAATTAAAGCCAGTTGGTGCAATCGGTTTTACTAGGACATTTCCGAAAATACCTCCAGATATTTCTGTGCCCCCTGAGTAATTAAAGATAGGAATCTTTTTATGACCAACTGCTTCAAAAAGCCAGAGCCAAGGCTCAGGATTCCAAGGTTCTCCTGTAGAACAAAATACCTTTAAACTAACTAGGTCAAGCTGCTCTAAGTCATCCTTTGTTACCTTACTCATCATGCTTCGAATCAATGTTGGAGAAATACCTAAGTGGCTGATTCTCTCTTCAGCAACATGTTTAAATAAAGCCGTGTTTGTTGGATAATCTGGTGATCCATCATAAAAGACCATCGTACTCCCATTCAACAAGACCCCATACACTAGGAAAGGTCCCATCATCCATCCCATATCTGTGACCCAAAGCATTTTATCCTCTTGTTTTAGATCCATACAAATCCCTGCATCAAAGGCTGCTTTAAGAGGGAAGCCTGTATGAGTATGAACAATACCTTTTGGACGGCTTGTTGTTCCAGAAGTATAGATAAGCATAAAGGGGTCCTGACTATCCATCTGCTCCGTAGCATCCAAAGCCCCAGCATTAATCAGTTCATGCCATGACATTTCACGTAATCCTTCATGTTTGGATTCCATGTCTTCGCTACTTTTCTTTGAAACTACGATTACCCTCTCAACTGTTGAGTTACTTTGAAGATGATCAAGAGCTTCGTCAACTACAGCCTTCATTTTAATAGACTTTCCTTTACGTGTGAATGTATCAGCTGTAACAATCATTTTAGGCTCTGCTGCCTCTATTCTTTTCTGGATACCATCGACAGCAAAACCGGAGAAAATAGGAGTAAAGATCGCTCCTAGCTTAGAACATGCTAACATAGTGATTAACGTTTCCGGAATCATAGGCATGTAAAGTAGAACGACATCCCCCTTTCCAAGCCCCATACTCCTCAAGCCAAAAGCCGCTCTATTCACAAGCTCTGAAAGCTCTGCATAGGTCAGCTCTATTCTTTCTCCAAGTTCATTTAACAAGATGATGGCAGGCTTATGCCATACCTGAGCATGATTACGCCACTTCTCCAGTGCATTTAAACAAACATTTGTCTTCCCCTCTTCAAACCATCGTACCCAGGGTGCTCCGTGCTGTGTGTTCATGATTTCGGTATATGGCTCATACCATCCTAATTCAATTTCTTTTTCTACCTCAGACCAGAACCAATCTGGTTCATGAACGCTTCTATTATATAACTCCTCGTAATCGGAAACACCTAGCTTTTTCATCCAGTTATACATTCTGGTTTGTTTCATTGAATTCTCTGTAGGAAACCACACAGCCTTTGTCTCCATTATTGACATCCTCCCTTGTTTTAGTTGGAATGATACGCATTGTATGCGCTTACATCATAGATTCGTTTAAAGGGGATAGAGTCATGCTTGCTCCCATCCCCCGTTATTCTACTTGGCTATCTTCAATATTATTACACACTCTTTCTAATGCTCGTACAGCATTTTACGAGTCATTCCACCGTCAACAACTACATTTGTTCCCGTAACAAAGTCATTTTCTGGATTCGTTAGATATTGGCATGCTTTAAAAATATCACTAGGCTTGCCCACACGTTGAGCAGGATGTTGAATATGATCAATCTGACGAAGCTGATCATACTCTTTGGTTTCAATCCATCCTGGACTAATAGCATTCACACGTATTCGATCTGGCCCTAAGGAGACAGCTAACGCATGAGTTAATGCCACTAATCCTCCCTTGGAAGCAGCATAAGCTTCAGAATTAGCTTCGGACATGAGAGCCCTGGTCGAAGCCATATTGACAATTGACCCACCTTGCTTGTTCCCTTTCATACGCTTAGCCACTTCTTTTGAAAACAGAAAAGCACCTCGTAAATTCACATTAAGGATATGGTCCCATTCTTCGATCTTGAGCTCATAGACATTTTTCCAGCGTGACAATCCTGCATTGTTTATGAGTACATCAATCTGACCAAAATGCTCAATCGCTTGCTCTACGGCGTGCTGAATATCCTTTTCCTTGCTTACATCACATTGGACAAATAAAGCTTTGCCCTGCTGTCCTTGAATCAAGTCACATACTCTTTGACCTTGCTCCACTTCTAAATCGAATAATACAACTTTAGCCCCTTGCTTTGCGTATTGAATAGCAAGCTCTTTTCCGATTCCTTGACTAGCTCCTGTTATAAGTACAACCTGATCCTTTGCCTGCAATGTGTGTTGTCCTCCTTAAGAAAGGTTCATTCATTATTCGTCATCTTGCTTTGTTAAAATAAGTGGGCCATCCTTTGTAATAGCTATGGTATGTTCATATTGAGCAGAAAGCTTCCCATCTGCCGTTCTAGCTGTCCAGCCATCGTCTTCGATGTAATAGTCATACGTCCCTACATTAATCATCGGCTCTATAGTTAGGACCATGCCTTCCTTTAAGCGCACTCCTCTTCCTGCTGTCCCAAAGTGTAAAACCTCAGGATCTTCGTGCATAAGTCTTCCAATACCATGACCAGTGAAATCTCTTACTACAGAATACCCTTTACCCTCAGCATAGGATTGTATAGCATGACCAACATCTCCTAAGCGATTCCCTACCACAGCTTGCTCTATTCCTAAGTACAAAGCTTCCTTAGTTACCTGAAGTAACTGAGCGGCTTCCTCAGAAATGTCACCAACGGGGTAGCTCCATGCTGAGTCGGCTAACCAGCCATTACGATTCACGACCATATCTATCGTCACAATATCACCGCTCACTAATTTATTTTTAGTTGGGAAGCCGTGACAAATCACATCATTGATCGAGGCACATGTTGCGAAGGGATATCCTCTATAGCCCTTCTGCTCTGGTGTAACTCCTTGCTTTTTCAAATAGTCATCAACAAAGTGCTCTATATCTAGAGTCGTAACATCAGGTTTAATAAAGCTTCGTAGCTCTTTATGACAGGAAGCTAAAACCTCTCCCGCCTCTTGCATAGCCTTAATTTCTTCCATTGACTTCATTGTTATCATATTTTAGATACCACCTCTCCTTCTTTTCCATCCTATTCGTTTCGCAATAGAGGTGACTCTATAACGTATCAAAAAATCCTAGTTGTCTAGGGGCCAGGCCCTCGTATTCAATTCCGAGTAACTGAATCATTTGTCTAGCATTATCTGCCGCATCGCCGCCAGAATTATTATTAAACAATACAACGACATCCTTAGATTTTTTCGCCAAGAGCAGCAAATGCTCCTTCCATTCCAAGAGCTCTTGCTCATTATAACGATAGAGGTAACGCACCTCTCGCCAATTCTGCTGACCCGACTGATTCCAACCATGTACATTTCTTCCATGGAAACGAACTAGTGTGCAGTCAGGATGGGTGGCTTCAAGAACAGTTGGCACAGAACCGCTTCCTGCCTGTGGCTCATCACATACACTATGGAACCAGCCCTCCTGCTCCATGAAGTGTAATGTTTTATCCCTCCACTTAGCCTCGAACCAGGATTGATGGCGAAATTCCAAGGCAACTGGAATATCACTCATATGTTCCTTTGTCCATCTCAATACGTCTACATGAGCTTTTTTACAGTCAAACCAAGGAGGAAATTGAAACAGTACGGCACTAAGCCTATCTTCCTTTATGACTGGCTGAATGGACGCCTTAAACACTTCAAACATCTCTTCCTTTGATGAAAAAGGGATCTCTCCTCTTTCATGTCCAGTCATCCCCTGATAAGCCTTTATGACAAAGCGAAACCCTGGTGGAGTTTCACCTATCCATTTCCTATAATTATCTACCGATTGAATCGCATAGAAAGAAGAGTCCACTTCAACTACTGGAAAATAGCCACTATACGTTTGTAGCTTATTTTTACCACCCGATCCGCCCGTATATAGTGAATCATGGTCTCCCCATCCCGTAAGTCCTATATCAATCATTTTATTCTCCTTCACACGTCTGTTCTTTCTTGCTATTGTTGAACCGTTCCGTATGATAAAATAGTACCACGTACACTAGAAATAGAAAAGAAAACGATACATGAATGGCTATGTATTTTTTCCAATTTTAATGAGGTGACATAACGTGCTAGAAGAGATTAAACAACAGCTTTCTTTACCACAAGAAATTATTCAGCATATAGATCAAACAAGAGAAGTAAGAGCAACTTACTCCAAGGAGGATGCAGAGCTCATTGGTCAGAGTGGTTACACAGCACCTCATAACGATATTCTTTATGATACGGTCGTAGCTAGCTCTCTTAACAAAAACATTCTTCTGCAAGGACCTACTGGATCTGGAAAAACGAAGCTAGCGGAGTGGATTTCACATTTATATCAGAAACCAATGCATATGATTAACTGCTCAGTAGACCTGGACGCAGAAGCGATGTTAGGCTACAAAACAATCGAATATAAAGGAGATCAGGCACACGTCGAATTTATCCCTGGTCCTGTTGTTCAAGCCATGAGAAAAGGACATCTCCTTTATATAGATGAAATCAATATGGCGCGCCCTGAGACTCTTCCTATATTAAACGGAATATTGGACTATAGACGTAGTCTGACAAACCCCTTTACGACTGAAGTCATAAAAGCTAAGGAAGGCTTCCAAGTGATTGCCTCCATAAATATTGGCTATATTGGTACTGTTCCATTAAATGAAGCTTTGAAAAATAGGTTTATTATGATCGATGTACCTTATCTACAAGGAGATCATTTGAGAAGCTTAGTTACAGCTCAATCAGGACAGAAAGATGCTAAATTGATCAATATCCTCGTACAGCTTTCAGAGGATCTAATATTTCAAGTGAAGGCAGGTCAACTTTCTGAGGAAGCTGCTTCCATTCGAGCTTTGTTAGATGCGGCTGACCTAAGCGTCTATCTTCCTTTAGGTAGAGCGATACAAAGAGCTATCATTGATAAGCTTGAGGATGAACGGGAAAAGGCTATTATTCAAAATTTAGTAGAAACCCTGATCAAATAATTAAGTAGAAGCAACGAAAGGGCGTGAAGACTTGTGAAATACCTTACATTTGTTGAAAAAGACGTGGATTCCTTTTTCATGATGCAATGTATGGATCTAGCCCGGTCTTTAACGAAGCAAAAGGAACTACAGGTAGACTATAATTATTTATCGTACTATCACCCTCAGGATCAGATGTTATATATGAGTCGATTTTGGGATCCTTTTCCTGATCAAAAAAAGAAGCTAGGTTTAAAAAGTGACTTATATATCCAAGCGTTAGGTTTTGCACAAGAAACCGATTATTTATCTATCCTTGACTATAGTCGGGCTTCAGAATCTCTATCCTTTAGCAGCTTCGCCAAACAGTTGTTAGCCATGGTCGAAGAACTCAGATTACTTGAGCCGTGTGTAAGAAAAAGACCCGGGATTGAACAAGCAATGCTTATCAGAACTCAAACGTATCGCAACTACTATCAGGAGCAGCTAACCCGCCATATTGAACGACAAAGGTGGGCAGAAGCTTTGCTGTGTGTTCTCTATATCCGTTTAACCTCTGATGGTGCTTATTCTGTGTTAGATATCCCTTTTGAACTGGATCAGATATGTGAACCATTAACTACAGAGCTTATACAGCTTTATGAGTGTGATTCGACTAATGAAGCGGCTCGATTATGTATGAAGCAGTGGCCTAGATTGGAAGCTTTTTTGAAACAGGATATGCATGTTCAATACTTCATGCTGTTTACTCATCAGCTTCAGGCAGCTTCTACGGACAATATTGATGACCTGACACGGAAAAACCAATTAAAAAATGAAGATTCCATTGAGCAGACGAATGCTGAAGAAAGTGAAGCACATGAAGATAAGCTTCCCTCCTGGCATCGCGAAACGTCAAAGCCGACAGAAAGCTTTCTACAGTTTGAGCTTGAATCGGGAACCAAAATCCATTTACTTGGTCAGGGAATAAGAGAAGCAGAGGACGGAGATCAGGCACTTGGTTCTGTACAGGCATCTTCTCGTGCATCTACGGGAAGCGATTTTACTGAGCAGGAGCTACAGCAAGCAGAAAGAGACGTTCAGGAGAAAGACCATACCCACGGTGGTAAAGCATACCCTTATGGGAAGGCAAATCAATTTGCAGTCGTTCGATATCTCTCAGCTCAAGAGCCTTCTATAGAAGATCGCCAGTTATACGCTCAATACACTCGGGAGGTTCGACCGTGGGTACGAACCCTACAAAACACGATAAACAAAACACTTGAACATAAGCAGCATGCTCCTTTTAGAGGGCTTCATGTAGGACGCCTACAGCGTAACCTACTCCCTCTCTGGACAGATAAGCAGCCACGTTTATTTTATAAAAAACAGCAACAAAGCAACGAACTAGATGCTTGCTTTGCTTTATTAGTAGATTGCTCCTCCTCTATGCTAGATAAAATGGATCAAACGAAAAAAGGAATCATTCTGTTCCATGAAGCTCTGGCAGCGTTAAAAATTAAGCATTCTATTCACGGATTCTGGGAGGAAGCAAGCCAATCTACGGATACCTACCAGCCTAATGTTTTATTTAATGCCTTGTCCTTTGAGCAATCCTGCTGGCCAAATAGTGGACCAGAAATTTTACAGCTAAGCCCTCAGGAGGATAACCGTGACGGGTATATGATTCGACTTCTTACAGAATCCCTCCTGAAACAATCAGAAAAGCATAGAATCCTTCTAGTATTTTCTGATGGAGAACCCGCTGCTACAGGATATGATGACCAGGGCATCGTGGATACGTATCAAGCTGTTCTTCACGCTAGAAAACAAGGCATAACCGTTATTGGTGTATTTTTATCGACAGAGGACATTCAGCCTCAGGAGCAGCAGGCTATGAAAAATATATACGGCAAGCAGCATCTTTTAATCAATGATGTTGCAAAACTACCTGAGCATATGGCTCCGTTACTAAAACAATTGATTCTAAAGCAGATCGTTTAGCTCAACTAGTTTATTGACAGGTAAGGCTGAATCTGAATCAAATAATATAAAAGCTTTATTAAGAAAGGCTTCTATCGAAGTCCTCTCGAGGAGGTTGCCTAGTCCAGCATTAGAAGAAGCTTTCACACATAGTGCGCAGTTGACGCTAAGCAACTAAAGTTGCAAGTCGTTCTGTGTCCTAGTCAGAATTTATAAAACTTGAAGAAACCATTGTATCAGATTTTATAATTATAAATTCTTAGACTGTTAAAAAGGACCGCCTCTAATATATAGAGACAGTCCTTTTTAGCCGTGTGTTAGACCTATTTGCGCTTAGTTGACAGTTATCTAAGGATTCGAATTGTAAATGGGTAACGATACCTTACCCCATCGTTTGCCCTTAATGAAGCAATCACAACAAATATAAAACCTATAATAGGAATTAGAAAGAGTCCAATTAAACCGATTAACACGATGATAAGCATAGCAGAAATCACCGTATAGATGAGCAAGCTAATCTGAAAATTCAAAGATTCAATCCCCTGATCTGCCACAAACGGATAATCATTTTTCTTTAGAAGATAAACAACTAATGGACCCAGAAAGTTTCCACCAAAAGGTAAGAGAAATATGGCAAAAGCTGATAAATGACATAATGTTCCCCACATCCGCTCTTCTTTAGATAATTGGCTATGACTGAAATGATCCACAATCATCTCCCCCCTTCTTCAATGAAATACTTGTGTAAGTAGTAGTATATACTAAACGGTGTGAAAAATCATTCCGCCCATTTCTTTAATCATCTTGTCCTAAATCAACTTTAATACTTAATCTATATCTATAACAACTATTATATTCCCTAATTCATTAGCTCTAAAACATAATATTTTATGAGAGTAGTTAATCCCCACTTATTACTATTATTCCAATAATGCCCTTGTAAAAATAAGATATTCATGCTAATGTAAATAAATTAATTCGTTTTTCGAAGTATCTGAGAGGGTCCTGTCACGATGAAAAATTGGAAAAAGAATTTATGGATACTTTGTGCAGGTCAATTTTTATTTATGGCCTCCATGAGTCAAATTATTCCCTTCCTCCCTTTGTATTTACAGGAGCTTGGTTTAACTGATTCAGCCGAAATTAGTAAATGGTCCGGTCTGATTTTTGGCTCACAATTTTTAACCGCCCTTATCTTCTCTCCCATTTGGGGAAAAATAGCTGACCGCTATGGCAGAAAAATGATGCTCATTCGCTCTGGTATTGGGATGGCCATCGTTACCATACTTATGGGATTCGCTACCAACCACATTCATCTCCTCATCCTTAGAATTATTAATGGGACGATTTCAGGATTTATTCCTGCCGCTATTGCATTAACAGCTACGAATACCCCGAAGGAAAGAACCGGATATGCTATTGGTATCCTTCAATCTAGTGCTGTAGCAGGATCGATTTGCGGCCCTTTGATTGGTGGAGTCATGGCTGATATCATGGGCTTCAGAGCCATTTTTATGTACACAGGCATCTTTGTTTTTCTGGCTACGTTAATTGTTATCTTTTTTGTACATGAAAAGTTTGAACGCAAGGAAAATGAAGAAAAAACGAGCTTAGTACAGGATTTTAAAGTGATTATTGCTCGAAAGCCTATTCTATCCTTCTTTTTTATCGGAACGCTTATTCAGCTTGCTATGCTAGGAACAATGCCATTGATCCCACTATTTGTACAGGAGCTTACTGATTCCTCACAATATCTTGCCTTCCTAGCCGGTCTTACAGGAGCCGTAATGGGCTTTACAAATATGCTCGCCTCTCCTCAGCTCGGGAAGCTTGGTGATCGACATGGGGCCCAGCATGTACTCTTTTACTCCTTGATTGCAGCTGCTCTAATAACCCTACCACAAGCGTTCGTTCTTGATTTATGGCAGCTAATTGCCCTGCGTTTTCTACTAGGAGTCACACTTGGTGGGATGCTACCGTCTCTCCATACACTTGTACGACATTATGCTCCAAAAGGAATGGAAAGCAGGACGTACAGCTATGCTACCTCCGCTACTTTTTTAGGAAATTTTATAGGTCCCATTGCCGCAGGGCAGCTAGCCGCTCAATTTGGTTTACGCAGTATCTTTATCTCTGCTTTTATTTTGCTTCTTTTAAGCGCTTGTTGGGTGAAATATTTGCTGAATGTACATTTTCAACAGCAAGCTAAAGAGCAGATTCATTAGTTGGTTCATTATTATTTCCATACTTGTTTTAACCAGAAATACGCCAGTCGCTTCATAAAGATGAAGCTGACTGGCGTATTTTTTTGAAATAACCATGTAAAAAAGTTAAATAAAATAAATATACTTTCTTACCATTTCGATCCTCCACCCTTTGATCCACCAGAGGATTTCGATGAACCTCCCCAGCTTGAGCTTCCTCCAGTGCTTTTTGAACCACTACTCCAGCTAGAGCCTCCACCAGAAGAGCTTGAATTATTCCAGCTAGAGCCACCTCCACTGCTTGCTCCACTTGATCGGTTTGAGCTAGAGCCTGAATTCCCCCAGAATGATGAGGTAGCAGCCGCCGCTTTATTAGCTCGGCGTAGAGCAGCCTCTTCTTCCCTGAGTCTTTGAATATTACGCTGGCGCTGACGCTCCATTTCCTGAGCATGCTCTAGATCCACCTTTTGCTGATAGTCTAACTTCATTCTATCTATCAGACCTTCTCCTTCTGCAACGAAAGACAGTGCTTTTGGATATTCGCATTCCTTCAACGC
The DNA here is from genome assembly GCF_030813115.1 of Bacillus horti. NCBI lineage: Bacteria > Bacillati > Bacillota > Bacilli > Caryophanales > Bacillaceae > Caldalkalibacillus > Caldalkalibacillus horti. The sequence goes on from NZ_JAUSTY010000016.1 coordinate 27,817, forward strand.
TAATTCTATTCTTCCACATAGCGTTTTAAATTCACTATTGTAATAAGATGTCTTGATTTTTGATCGATAACGCTTTACAGCTTCTGAAAAAGCTGAGGCTAGATGCTGATAGGATCTCTCAGCTTGATTTTTTTCTTGTACCGTTCTTTCAATTTGATTTTCAAAATTCTCTACCTCACGACTATATTGTTTAACAGCAGTATAAAGCTCTTCTACATGAAGTAGAGGCGCTTCAAGAATTTGGTCAATGTCCATTTTTACATCTCTTATAAACTGCTCTGCCCCTTGAAGTAATTGAACACGTTCAAGCTTATGTAGCTGAATACGTGATAACAAATGTGAAAAAGAGATATAGTGTTCTTCAAATTCCTTCTTCAGAAGTTGACTTTTTGCATCCAACTCGTATTTAAGATGCAGGATATTTAACTGGATGCTCGAATTCTCTTCTAACAACAGAATTAACTGAGTCAGATGCTTTTCTGCTCTGAAATAAAATTGAATCATAGGATCTAAACCATGTCTTACGTCTGGCAAGGTTTGCTTAATTTCTAAATGATTAGCCTTTATCGTGTGTATAGTCTCAGAAAGCTTCTTCCAATGAATCTCGTGGTATTCTCTTTGTACCTTCTGGATTTCTTCTTCTAGCTCTGTAACTCCGTATAAGTCAAATTTTTGTTTCTCCATATCAACCTGATTAAGCGTTTCTTTTCCCCAATCTCTTGAAGCAATAGTCGCCTTCACCTCATCAAATGAATGCTTAAGCCACTGATGTATGTTTTTTAACATGTGTGTAGATGCCTTGATATCTCCTTGCCTTAGAGCATTCTCTAGGTTCGTATGCTGGCTCTGAATATTTTCAAAAGCAGAGAAAGGATTAATTTCTGATAAAATCAGATTTTCTTTATTGATGATTTGTTCGAGTTCCTCTCTCTTACTTTGTAAGAAATCAGGTAGTCCTCTAAACTCCTCAGTTTGAAGACCAATAAGCAGGACTTCCTTTCTCAATACTGTAATTCTAGAAGGAACACCCTCTAATATATCCTTCGCATACAACGGATCAAGCTGAGCAGACTGACTTGCCTTTTGGACAATTCCTCTCAAATCCTCTGCTCTTTTAACAATCTGCTCCAGGGGAAACGGATTGTTCTCTAACTGCTTACGTAAAAGCTCATCTACCTGCTCCATCTCTTTAACAGATGCTTCAATCACAGGTAAGACTTCATTTTCAGTCCCTTTGTAAAGGTCAATAGCGGATTGGACAATATCAATGAATTTCCGGAACTGTACGATTTGGTCATTCAACTCTTCCAGCTGTTTTTTGGTTTTAGTGCGTGATGAGAAGAATGAAAAGCTAACGCCAGCAAGTGTTCTCGAAAATTTAGTAGCTTCTTGTAGGAGCTCATAAAAGGTATCCCTTGATTCCTTAATAAATGTCTCTGATTTACCACGTGAGAACTGAGCAAGCGGCTCGATCTCCTGCTCAAGCTGATGAATGGACACTAATATTGCCTGGTGATCACTTAAAATCTTCTTCTTTCTCTTTTTAAGCTTCAAATATTCGACTAACATTAAAATCAGCTTATAACTTACCAAAACTAGCGCAATAAGAACTAGTAAGGACAGGAGAAGACTCGACTCTGAAACATCTGGAGCATTTTCACCTGTTGCTACTTGTTCAGGTTGTACAGGTTCAGCGACTACAGGTGCTACTTCTATTTCATCGTTACTCTGATTCAAAAGAGAAAGCTCTTTTGTAACCATAATTACCCCTTGCTTAATATTTCCTTCAGCTGCATGGGGGATAAAGTGTTGGTCAAGGAACACCGTATATGGATTCCCAGCTCCAATATACCCTTCCTGCAAGGAAAGCTCCTGAAACGCCTTGTCTAACCTACTACCCTTTGCTATTTCAATATGTACTTCTCTTTCTTCAGCTGTAATGACCATTAATACATCATTTTCTGTAAGTTCCCATTTATCAAAAACAAAAGTAGACAGAGTTGATATAACACCACCATCTAGATTAGGGATTGTATACAGATATAGGTCCATTGAAGAAATATTAATTACTTTCTCAATTGCAGATCTTTGGGCTTCATTAAGCATCTGGGCGTGATCATTAATGTACCCTTGTGAATCATGAACAACTGCCGCTTGGGCTGGATTTGTAAACACTAAAATGAGAAGTACTATTGTTAGTACTCCTGAACTGAGTCTTTTCTTATGACCCATTTAAACACTTCCTCTACATTTATCCTTGTTGAATTTATTATAATCTATAAAGTAAATATTTGGTGTGGTTTTCAATAATAATTATTTTTAAAAATGTGGAAGCTTTATGTACTTTATGACAATTCTAGCTGTAGTGCTGTTAAAACTCTTTCACTAAGTAAAGGAAACAATTTAATACGGAAAAAGCTATCCTTGAGTAGGAACATCTACTTTTGGACAGCTCTCTCTTAAAGCGTCGACTGTATATCATTTTAAGTCAAAGGATTTAAATCCTCTTCCCCTGTCAAACTAGAAATCATTTCAACAAGTAGCTGAATTTCCTGCTCGATATCCTTGAGACTTGCCGTTTCAACTGGTGAATGCATTAGCGTAGCGGTAGAGATACAAGAGCAACAGGTACACCCTGCCCCGTATATCTGATTTTATCAGCGTCCGTTCCTGTACTTCTCGGTGTTAATTCATACTGAAGGTTCATATCAAGCTGTTTTGCTGTTTTCTCTAGGAGTCTGTTTATCTTTATATTAATCGGAGCTCCTTTCGCTAAAACAGGCCCACCATCTAAGCGTATATCTCCATACTTATTACGATTTACACTTGGATAATCTGTTGCAAAAGTAACATCACATGCGATTGCCATACTAGGCTGTACTCCAGCACCAGCAAAATAGGCTCCTCCCATATTTGTCTCTTCATTAACTGTACTTGCTGCAATCACACACACAGACAGCTTTCTATCAGATAGCTGTCTTAGCACCTCTGCCACAATGAAAGCACCTGTCCGGTTATCTAAACCACGCCCACTTAATCTATTATTCATTAACCATTCAGGCTCTCTTTTATAAACAATAAGATCACCTATCTGAATGTACTTTTCTATTTCTTCCCTGTTCACAGCTCCACAATCAACAAACAAGTCCTCAATGGCAAAGCCGTCCTTAATCCCTCCATGATGCTCGGCATTAGCTCCAATAACCCCAGTTATCGTTTTTTCATTGCCTAACACCGTAACATTCATTCCAACGGCAAGCTTTTGACTAATCCCTCCGACTTTGTCAAAGTATATGAAGCCTTTCTCATCAATCCGATTCACTACGAATGCTATCTCATCGGAATGGCCAGCCAACAGTACCTTAAAAGGAGCGTTTGGATTCAGAATTCCAAGCACATTACCTGCCATATCCGTCTTCACTTCATGGGCAAAGCCTTGCACATAGCTCATCCATTTCTTTTGAATCTCCATTTCCATTCCTGATGGAGAAGGAGTCTGTAAAAGTTCAACTAAAAAATCCGTTGCTTCTTTATTCATAGAGAACCTCCTATTTTCTGATCCTGCGCTATTTTGCGTTTAGCCTTTGAAATGATAATGACCGTAAGCATAATACATACTCCACCAATGGCTTGAAAAAAGCCAAAGGAAACGTTTAACCACACGACAGCAGAAATGGCTGCAGCTAAAGGCTCAGCGGATGAGAGAATACTCGTTTCAGAAGGCTGTATATACCTTAGGCTCTCCATATACATGTAAAAGGGAACCAATGTCCCAAAAATGACAACAAAAAAAACAAAACCTAGAAGAGTCATATTCCAATCAATGTTAAATATCTGCCAAGGTGGTCGTACGATAGCAAGACCAACAGCACCTATCATCATTCCCCATCCAACAACCATTGTAGATGACCATTTTCGCAGCAACGGGATTGGATAGAGTGTATAAAACGCCAAAGCAAGTGCTGAGGCTAAGCCCCATAAGACAGTTTCCTTAGAAACGGCTAATTCTGTAAACCTACCATTTGTAACGAGTAAGGCTACTCCACATAAGGCGATTCCAACAGCTAGCAGTTCATAGCCAGTAGGCCAGCGTAAAGCACGTAGAGCCACATAAATCGTAATAAATAATGGTCCTAGGAATTGTAAAAGAGTTGCTGTAGCAGCATCTCCTTCAGCAATCGCTACAAAAAAAGTATACTGGACAGCAAGCATACCTAATAGGCCAAAAATAATAAGCCTATAGTTAGAAAATCGGTCTCTCCAAACTCTCCATATACTCCCTGACCCTTCCCTCCATCTAGCTAAGAGTAAAAGCAAAATACCTGATACAAACAAGCGAATAAATACTAAGTCATCCACTTGGATGACAGTCTGTTGAAATAAAAACTGGGCAGCTGTTCCAGAAAGTCCCCACAGAACAGTTGCCGCTAAAACCATCCATATCCCCTTAACGCGAGACAACATGAACAGGATTCCCTGCAAGGAATGCTTGTACATTCTTTACAGCTATCTTTAGTAATCTTTGACGTGCTTCTAAACTAGCCCAAGCGATATGCGGTGTAATCACTACATTAGATAGGCCGATTAATTGGTGATTCTCTGTAGGTGGTTCTACAGATAACACATCTAGACCTGCTCCGGCAATTTTCCCGGACTTTAATGAATAAGCGAGCGCTTCTTCATCTATCAGCTTTCCTCGAGATGTATTAATTAAGTATGAGCTTGATTTCATTAGAGCAAGAGTTTCCTTGTTCATCAGCTTTTCCGTTTCTTGCGTTAACGGGCAATGCAAGCTGACTACGTCAGATTCTGCTAGAAGCTCTGCCAAAGGAACATAACGGAAATTCTCAAACGGAATATCCGTACTCGTAGTACGACGATAAGCTAATATCTTCATTCCAAAAGCTCTCCCTATCTCAGCAACCTTTGCTCCTATCGTACCGTAACCCACAATTCCCAATGTCTTCCCCGAAAGCTCCATTTGGGGCTGTACTGAAAAAGTGAAGTCAGGGCTACTCTGCCATCTTCCTTTATGAACCTCTAAATGATGGGCATGAACAGCATTAGTTAACTCTAGTAAAAGAGCAAATGTCACCTGAGCTACTGAATCAGTGCTATAAGCTGGAATATTGGTTACTGTAATGTTTAATTTAGCTGCTGCATCAACATCCACGTTATCATAGCCTGTAGCAAATACTCCTATATACTTTAGATTTGGTAGCTTTGAAAGAATATCCTCTCTTAACGGTGTTTTATTTGTAAAGACGATCTCTGCCTCTTTTGCTCTTTCTTCGATTAAATCAACAGGAGTACGATCAAAGACACTTAGTTCCCCAAAACTGGCTAACTCATCCCATGATAAATCCCCTGGATTTAGTGTATATCCGTCTAAAACTACTATTTTCATAGCTTCACCTCATCACTATCAATTAATATATAACTCCGTATTAATCTATTTTAGCTTGTCTTGTGAAACTACACAATCAACTTTATTTTCATTTATTTATCTCAAATTAAAGATATTGTACAAAAAAATATGGAATATTGTTTTTATTATTTCTCTATGTGAATTCACTTTCTATCTATATGTGAATTTTCTTTATTGATAGCGTAAAATATCTTGTGTAAATGAATAGATAGAAAAAGGAAGACCTTTTCTTGTAGAATTGAGTTACCACACAAAATTCACAGAAAAGAGGTCTTCCCTATGAACCAGTTTACAACAGATATCATTCAAGCTCTAGTCAAAAAAGAAGATATTAAAGAAGTTTTTCGCATTCACTTAGAAGCTGCTGTTAATACATTGCTTCAAACGGAGTTATCAGCTTTCCTAGACTATGAAAAGTACGACCGAATTGGATTTCATTCAGGTAACTCTAGAAACGGCTCCTACTCCCGTAAACTCCACACGGAGTTTGGAGACTTAGAAATCAGTATCCCTCGTGATCGTAATGGTGAGTTTAAGCAACAAACCGTTCAACCTTATAAGCGCTCAAACGACACCCTAGAGGCGTTTGTCATTCATATGTTTCAAAAGGGAGTCACGATGTCCGAAATCTCTGATTTGGTTGAAAGAATGTACGGGCATCACTACACACCACAGACCATTTCGAATATGACTAAAGCGGTCGGAGAGCAAGTAGCAGCTTTCAAATCACGTTCTTTAGCTTCTCGCTACGTATGTGTTTATCTTGATGCGACTTTTATTGCTCTGAAGCGTGACACCGTCTCTAAAGAAGCCGTGTATATCTCTGTTGGCATCCGAGAGGATGGATCCAAAGAAGTCCTTTCTTTTACGATTGCTCCGACGGAGTCAGCTTTTGTCTGGGAAGAAGTATTACAAGACCTTAAAGAACGTGGAGTTGAAGATATCCTCCTTTTTATTTCAGACGGATTAAAAGGTCTTCAGGAACGCATCTCTACAGTCTTTCCTCGTTCTAAGTATCAGTCTTGTTGTGTCCATGCCGCACGGCATATTGCTCACAAAGTTCGAGTAGCTGACCGTAAGAGCATCTGTGCAGATTTTAAGAGAGTATACCGATCTGATTCGCGTCATGAAGCGCAACAAGAACTAGAGACCTTCGTCAGCAAGTGGCAGTCAGCTTACCCTAGAGTAACAAAGGCTCTGAGTGATAACCCTTACTTGCTTACATTTTATGACTTTCCCCGTGAAATTTGGAGAAGTATTTATTCGACGAATCTTATTGAGGGATTGAATAAAAATATTAAGAGATACAGCAAAAGGAAAGAGCAGTTTCCTAACGAAGAATCTTTAGAACGCTTTCTTGTTTCCCTAGTTGAACCTTACAACCAAAAGTTCTCCGCACGATGTCATATTGGGTTTGATCAAGCACGGGCAGAGCTAAGTAGTATGTTTACTGAAGAATAAATACATAACCATTTTACAAGAAACCGAATCTTCTATTTACACAAAATTATTGACGGTACCTCTTTATTTCTCTACGTTTTATTCACTTTCTTTTCTACTCTTATACAAACTATTAAGTCATTCTATAATCAAATCAAGTATAAAAATATAGCTATGATGCCTCACTATCGTTAACGCCTTTTCCTATTTTCTTAAGTAGCTCTATTGCCAATTTCTTCTCCTCAGGATCTAGACTGGATAATAAATCATGAATGGTTTCAGTATGTTTAGGGAATATTTCGTCAAACAAGTCATTTCCTGCTTTAGTCAGTTGAGCAAAAGTCACTCGTCTATCCTCTTGGCATGGTATCCGAATTAATAGTCCTTTTCTTTCAAGCTTATCGATATTATATGTAATACTTCCACTTGTAATCAGAACCTTTTCTCCAATCTGCTGCAAGGGAATACTACCTTTTGTGTATAGGACTTCAAGAACCATAAACTCTGAAGATGACATCCCATATTTTTTCATATCCTTCATTGCTACATCTAAGATAGATTTAGCTGCCTTGGATAAAACCACAAACAACTTTAAAGAAACATTCTCTTCTCTCTCTGACATTCTCCTCACCTACCTGATTAAATTAAGTATTCTCTGGAGCTTTCTATATTTCGTATTTTTTAAATCTTAATTTAAAGATAACTATATTGTCACACTTTGTCAAGAATTTTTATTTTTCGAAGCTTTGTGTCACATCCTCTGTGGATTCTAAGAACCTTTTTCTTTGCTGTGGAGTTGGTAGCATACATTCTTCTTTTTTTCCAAACCACTTATATCGTCGCTTAGCAACCTGCTCATAGATTCCATCTCGTATCACTCGAGGAACAATGATTCCTATATACAGCAGTCTCCACCAGCCTCCAAGATCACGAAACACTCTAAGAGCTGCAGAGGATTTGATGAATGCCCTTGAATGATCAACATAAACAAACGTATCCATATCGATATGAGCTAATCCTACGCGCTCCAGTAACAGCTTGCCAGCCTCAGACTGCAAGGAAGCAAAATAGAAGATTTCCTTTTTATCATGCTTTATGACAAACTGTACGAGTGAGTTACACATATTACAAACACCATCAAAAAGCAGAATAGGCTTGTTCATGCGCTCATTCATCTCCTTCACCCTTCCTTTTCTCCTTATCTTCTATAAGCTTTATGTCATACTTGATACGTAAAAAAGGATATCCAAACAGCCACATCTGATGAGTAGCATATAATGTTCCGCTTTGTTCTACAGCACGTACAATAAACTGCTCATGAAGAGGGAGCCTAAGGATCATCCACCCGAGACTTAGGTAGATTCCTTCATCTCCACGAAAAGGCTGCCTTGGTAAACTACTTAGAACAAGTCCTAAAGATTTATTCCTTGTTCCGTCCACTTCTTTCCCTTTCTCATCCTCTACCTCTAAAGGATCTAACCGTAATATCCCTGTCATCTGACTAAATGGTAATGGTAACGCAACATTCATATATGTTTCCTTCTGGTTAATTTCTTTATAGGATGAGTAAAGAGCTACAAAGATCGTGTCTCCTGAGCTTTTATTTGTGCGAACCCATGCACGGACCTGATTTCGACCATCCATGTTGTCTTGAATGGGGACAAGCACACTATCTACGACTAATGGGTCTGCCTTGTGGGGCAGGATGTGCAATTGTCCAAGCTTTTTACTTAGCCTACTATAAAGCTTAGAAAAAGCTCTAAAACCCTTTCCCCATTCGGTTGTAGACTTGACCGTAAAGCTTAATGTGTCTTCATAAAATCTACGAATCAAAGGATGAATGTTATCAAAATGAAGGCTTCCATCTGATCTATTGTAGGTACTCATTTCATCTACAATGCCCTTCAGATTATTCCTATACGGGTCAATATACTTATTTTCTTGGAGTAACCGCTTCCCAAGCAGCTCATTTCCCCTAATCCTACTAAATGGGATTTCATAGAATGACTTTCTCGAAGGCGGGGCAATCAGTCCCCAACCTATTAAGCCTAGCAGGACAAAACCAAAGGCATTCCCAACTCCATGAATTAGGGTCATATCAGGAATGGAGATCGTCATGATGTGTTGGAGTCTTCCCCAAGCATATATCAGCGCAAAAAGCATAGTTAATACTAATGTAGCAGCCGATGAACGTATAAGAAGTGTAGCCCACCCATGTCCACGAAGAACCTTTACAGTTAAGACCAACCATACATACCACCATAGTGCCAAGACAAATAAAAGCACAAATATAAATTCAAGAACAACCGAATAAGTAATCCCCACAGCAACACCTAACGGACCTAGAACAGCAAATACAACAAGCCAAGCATATTTTCTCTGCCTTTTCTCTTGGATCGTTAAAAGCCTGCCTAATAATCCTACGAAAATAGGGACAACAAAAGCCGAATAGTGAAAATGAATAGCGGTAAGCGAAATAATTGTTGAACCGAAATCCATAACGTTTATCCCCAAATGATAAATGGCTGACCAAGCACCACCCATAAAAAGGTACAAATATCCAATATCAATAGACGATTCTTCTGAAAAAGAAAAGACACCACGCTCTGCCAAACGAATAGCCCCACAATAGGCAACAAGGCCTGTAAAAAAGAGCCAAATGATTGAAGATATAATACTTATCCAAACAACGTCAATGAAAAATGCCCATGAACCAATGACAGCAGCATATGGAGCTATACGACGCACAACATAGAGAACTCGAGCCTGATTCCCCTGGCTATGCTCTGTTTTAGTTACCTCTAACGCTAACGGAACAACAATTAAATAGGAGAAGACCAGAAGTGAATCGATTAAAGCTATAGGAAAAATAATAATTAATAAAAGCCAGTAGCTTAAAGCGAAGCAATAGTAACCCCATCCCTTCATCTTCTTTACTCCTCTCTATGAAATCGACGCGGTAGCATATAGGAAGGGATGTTAGATGAAGAAATAGATTCAGATTCTACCGTGAATTCTCCTTGGTATCGTATAATCGTTCCGAACCAAGGCTGTTGAACATGGACATCAATAAGAAATAAATCCTTTTGGTCATCATACCTCTCCTCAATAACTCCCTTACCTAGGAATGGAATTGACATAAAACGGTTTAGAAATGGGATAAAAATTCTCTGCTCCTTCGTCAGCATCCTTAGCCCTCCACACTCTGTTACCTCTAATGTAATGTTTGTTAACCAGCTCTGATCAACTCCAACATAGTCATTAATCGTCTTTTTATCTGAGTGAAGAACCATCGTTGCATCAAAGCATCTAGTGATATGTGGAAAGTAAAAGCGACGAATCCAGGCCACTGACTCTCTTCCGTATGGGTCCTTAAAGGCTACATTCTCCATTGTAAAAGGGATGTTTCTACCTCGTTCAGGAAAAGTAATATGCTTTTTTGAAAAAGCACTCATCAAAGGCTTCATAAATACCTTTCCACCTTCAATTCTATGCATAACACCTTTACTTTTAAGAATCCTCTCAGTCTGGCTTTGTAAACGGAACTTTTTTTGTAGTAAGGGATGAAGTCCGTTAAATCGGTTTCCTAGAGCTTGTTCATAAATCGACCTCATCTTAATTCTTTTCCTTCCTCTTACAATTTGAAGCCTTTGGCACAACGGGATCAATACAGATATACATAACCGAAAAGCCCAAGAGTAATAGATTTAAGGTTAAAGGGTTAAAAGGCGCGAACCATACTTCAACGTTAGCTACTCCGCTAACTATAGTTAGAAGAACTAAAGCGCCAATCTGAACAACATACATCCACCGTTTACTCCAAAACAGTAACAATAAGCCAAAAGCAATCTCTACAAGACCAAGTGCATACAAGGTTCGAAGCTCATAGCTCCCACCTAATCCTGCCTGTTGTAAAAGCTGAAGCTCCCCAAATTCAGGATACAAAATCTTTGGAATTAGACCCTGATAGAGCCAAACAAAAGCCACAATTAATCTTATCAGCCAGTGAACTAGAGTGAGACGAATTGACGATAAAGGGGGTAAGCCGCGCTCTAGCCATAAACGTAAGCAATCAAAGCTCCAAGCCGTTGCCCAGCCCATTAAAGGACGAAAAACAAAATAATCGAAGAATCCTCCTCCTATACCAAATCTAGTTTGATAATCATACTTGGTTTTAAAGAGGATGCCCTGAGACGTGGGTTTATATTGCCAATAGCCTCTTCCCACTGAAATAAGAGATAGCTTCTGGTCACTCCAAAATTTCAACGAAGACGTACGCTCTCCTTCCTTACCTTTAAGTTCCTTGATGCTTTCTCCTTCACCTGCTATTGAAGCACCAAACCCAATTTTTGTTTTGTATAAAAAGCGTTGAGGATCTTCATCATGCTTCTTAGGGAGATAATGAATCTCACTAAACCTTAAATCCCATTTCTCATGATACTCAGGTAGCTGTGTATACATCCAAAGCTTATCCATATCTGCTTTAATAAGGCTTTCTACATAGATAGATTCTCGTTTCATAGCCTTCACCTGAGCTTTCCTTCTCTTTTCTTTCATTCTCTACTATATTTGTGTCTATACATAAACATTATACCACATAAACCTTCCCCACATTTAGATAATACTTCCACAAATACAACAAACCATCCATATGTTTTTATGAATGGTTTGATCGTATATGTGTGTAGTTTGATATAACAAATGGTGTGCTATACTTCAATTTATACAGAGTGTAACTATTGACCTTGGTGGAATACTCAGTTCAACATAATTCTCGTGAACGATATATTGATCAAACTCCTTTACTGTAACAGCATTAGGTTGATCAAATGTGTTATGGGCATCTAAGCTTTCTCCAGATAAGATCGTTGCAGTTAACGCTTCAAGATCCTGATGTAACCCTTTAAACTCTAAATCCACCTTTGTTTCATTCTGGTGATGAAGATGACAAACACTAACATGAATTCGCCCATCTTCACTTTTCGACGCTGTTACACTTACCGCTTCAAGCTCAAGCTCGAACTCCTCAATCTTCTCGACAACTGACTCCACCGATAAATATGTGGCGTCCTGATGAACCTGATACATATCAAATACATGATAGGTAGGGGTGACTATCATCTTTTCACCATCCGTTAGGATCATGGCCTGTAAGACATTCACCATTTGAGCGATATTCGCCATTTGCACACGAGTACAATGCTTATGAAATATGTGAAAATGAAGCGCCGCAGTTAACGCATCACGTATTGAATTTTGCTGATAAAGGAATCCAGGATTAGTTCCGAGCTCTACATCATACCAATTACCCCATTCGTCAATGATCATTCCAACACGCTTTTCAGGATCATATTTATCCATAATCGCCGAATGCTGTGTAATCAATTCATCCATAAAAAATGTTTTGTGTAGACCAAAATACCATTCCTCCACAGAGAAATTAGTGGCTGATCCCTTCACCTTGAAGAAATCGCCTGGTGACGTATAATGATGTAAGCTCAGTCCGTCCATGTAGGAGACAGCTTCCCTCATTAATACTTCAGTCCAATGATAATCAACGGAGTTCGCTCCACCAGCAATTTTATATATCTTATTCTCCCCATACTTACGCACATAGGTCTGATACCTGCGGTACAAATCCGCATAGTACTCGGCTTTCATATTACCACCACAGCCCCAGCTTTCATTCCCTACTCCGAAATAAGGTAGCTTCCACGCTCTATCTCTACCATTTTCCTTTCTCCAATTAGCCATTGGTGATTCGCCATCCAAAGTCATATACTCAACCCACTCAGACATTTCCTGTATTGTGCCACTTCCTACATTTCCACATATATACGGCTCAGCCTCTAGAAGCTCACATAATAGCATAAACTCATGTGTACCAAAATGATTATTCTCGACCACCCCGCCCCAATGTGTATTAATCATTCTCTTTCTCGCTTCCTTTGGACCCACCCCATCCTGCCAGTGATATTCATCAGCAAAGCAGCCGCCTGGCCAACGCAAAACAGGAATATTTAACTTTTGTAGGGCCTTGAGCACATCCTGACGTATCCCTTGAATATGGGGAATAGAAGCCTCCTCCCCAACCCAGATACCTTCATATATACACCGACCTAAGTGCTCAGCAAAATGCCCATAGATATTTTTATTAATCTTCCCTTTCTCAATGTCAGTATGAACTGTAATCTTGTTATCCATGTTTCCCCTCATTTCATAAGGATAATAGATTATCTTAACGCAAACTCTAGCTTTCTTTAGTACCTTTCTCTTTCACATTAGATTTAAGAGTATACTTATTAAAGGCTATCCAATCCACATTCAATAAATTAATCTATTTTGCGTATCGGCGATCCCAGATTTTCGATAAAAATACGAATTGATCCGATCACACCATTCTTTCGCGTGCTCCGATTGCTCTATCAATCTACCTTTCACATGTTCGAAGATTACTGGTTCAATCTTGTCTTCAAGAGTCAACCACTGAACTAAGAGCTGATGAGCACATTCCGCCCCTTCAAAATGAGTATCATAGATATGCTGGATCACTGTTTTACCCGAGTGAAGAACATGCGTGTAAGACACATGATGGAAAAATAACAGCAATTCATCAGGACAGGAACCTAATGCCTCGAAGAGCTGTGCATTTTCGGTATGATACTGTTCTGTGTAACCAGTTCCATTCTTCTTTGTTCTGTTAACCCCAACTCCCTGATGATCAGCATAGTGATACGTTCCCCAGACAGAGTACTCGTATCCGTCTACATTTGGACCATAATGATGCTCTGGATTGACCATCCAACCTACACCAAGTGGAGAAGTATACTGTTCATAGATGCTCCACGAATCTAGTAGCATTTGCTTGATCAGTTGAACAGCATATTTATCAGCTGTTAGAGTTAAACGAATCCACTCATCAGCAATAGTCTCTGAAGATAAGGTCGTATTCCATATGAGCCGACCATAGCCATATAAGTTAGCTTGGGCAAGCGTATGCCCCGTCCAGTTGGAATCAGCACCAACATTAGCTACGGCTGTAATTCCACTGTACCTGTACCCATACGTGTCTCCGGACATAATATCTTGTACTAGAGTTCCCTTTCCCTTTGCATACGTATCAAAACCTAGGATTTCCTTCCACTGTGGTAGTAAATAGCAGACATGCTTTTGCTGACCCGTATATTCCTGAGTGATCTGAAATTCAAGGATCTGATTTGTGTTTGGCATCGATCCAAATAAAGGAGATACAGGCTCTCGAACCTGAAAATCCATTGGTCCATTTTTTATTTGTAGTACCACATTATCAGCAAACTGACCATCTAGTGGCTGAAAATGATCATAAGCGGCTCTCGCTCGATCTGTCCTCCGATCCCTCCAATCCTGCATACAATTGTAAACAAAGCAGCGCCACAGTACGATTCCACCGTAGGGCCTGAGGGCTTCTGCCAGCATATTAGCCCCATCCGCATGTGTCCTGTTATAGGTAAAAGGACCAGGACGATGCTCAGAATCCGCTTTAACTAAAACACCTCCGAAATCTGGAATAACATCATAAACCTCTTTTATTTTTTCCTTCCACCATAGCTTTACCCTCTCATCTAATGGATCAGCTGTGTCCAAGTCCCCAAGCTGAATGGGACTAGCATAATTGATACTTAGAAAAAGCTGAACGCCATAACGGCGAAATATGCTAGCTACCTGACCAACTTCTGCTAGATATTCGGATGTTATCAGCTTTGTTTCAACAGCATGAACATTCACATTGTTGATAGTAATAGCATTAATACCTACTGAGCTTAGCAATCTAGCATAATCCTTAATACGCCCCTTATCCGCTACAAACCGATTTCTTTCAAAAAAAATAGACTGACCAGCATATCCCCGTTCAATACTACCGTCCATATTATCCCAATGATTCAGCATTCTAAGCTGATTTTTAGGTGACTCTACAATCTTTAAGCCATCTAAGCTTTGCTCCATTTGAACTAGCCTTAACAGATGAAAAGCTGCATAGAGCAATCCACTCTCAGAGTTTGCCAATAAAAGCAACCCCTTTTTCCCTCGAAATAGAAAGCTTTCTAACACATATCCGTCTGTGCTCTTCTGTCTTTTTTTTAGCGCCTCTATTTCATCCATGGATACCCTTATATCCTGTTCGGGCACAGGATTTTGTAATTCAGTAGCCCTTGAAGCCATCCGTTCATCTGACAAAGCTGCCTCTATTTGTTCAAAGGTGGCAAGCCAAATAAAACCATCTAGCTTAACCTCTGCATCAATAGAGGGCTTAGTCCCCACCATTTGCTTAATCCCCTGCTCTAGCTCCTTAACTGCAGAGCTCAAAATAGAGGATTCATCTACTAAACCCGCAGCGCTCCCCTCTTTCATCAAGACAATCTGTGTAAACAACTGATTGTATTCCTTTAAGCGCTCCTGATCTTGGACTAAATGATAGCGAAGCCATCCTTGATCCCAGCATTTCTCAAGCTGCATATCTTTTAAGCCTCCCTCTCATGCCGACTTAAATTCATAGCCCTCATCCTTCTTCAAGCCACAAAATACTTGTTACACCACGAGGGTAATACTTGCTCCCACTAATCTCTCCACTTATAATCTGATCACTCCAGCTCCATACAGATAAAGTAGGGTGTGTAAGCCAAGCAACATGCGCTGCATCCGCTCTTACTCCTTTTTCATCCCAAGGAACCCCGAGAATTTGACGAGCAATAAATTGAGATAAATAGATTTTACTTAACCATGAGTTGTTACTCGTTGAGGAAATTTTCCAGCCTCCATCTGGAAATAAGCAAACCCTCTCCTGTAAAACAGTATGAAGATGCTTTTCAAGCACCTGTATATATGAGCCAAATTTACCCTCCCGGTGCAAAGCCTCCAAGTTATTTGTAAAATAAGGAAAAATTAATCCTTCGATAGCCGGGATGATCTTTGAATCGTTTCCTTCCCCAATAACAGCCGGAATGTACCCGTCCTCTGTCACATGAGATACGATTGTTTGGACACATTTTTCAGCCTGCTCACCTGCAAGCTTCGCCAGTTCAGGTCGATCATAATTTTTGAACAGCTTTTCCAAAGCAACATAAGCAGCCCAGCACTTTCCCGCCAAATAGATATTGTTCCTAGCTTGACCAAGAGAGACATCTAAGCTGTCATACGTTGTGATTTCTGCTCCACCCATGGTTCGGCTACTATCTAGGCCCATGATTCCATTACGATGCTCAGGCTTAGGGTGATCTCGATTAACCATACTCTCAAGACACTGTTCAAAAACGCTCATACGCTTCTCTAGCCACTCTTCATCCCTTGTTTGCTCCACATATACAGCACCACATAATACCCAATTCACAAGCTGTTCCTGTGTCATATGGGAAAAACAACCCGAAATTCCATACAGCTCATACGCTGAATAACCCGCTCTAGAAAACGTATTTGCTACACCCATATCGTGGGTAAAGCTAATTCCACCAGGATACTCCTTCTCCTCGCCAGGAAAGCGAACATGATCCGTATAGCTGTACCTTGTAACAAACAAATCTAACACATTTTTCACTGTCCAGGGGTTCATCTTCATCTCATAGAAGAGCTGATCGACCGTCAGATCAAACGTATTCATCATCCGATATTCTCCCTCATTTATCACCCATAGAGGTTGACCATCCTGTTCTAGCAACTGAGAACAACCGTAATAGCTTCGTATTGAATGGGCCAGCATAAAATGCTGATCCTCAGATAAAGCTGGAGAACTGAGCTCCTTATTGGCCCGTTCAGAAAGCCCTTTTAATTTAGCAAAATGCTCAAGAGCAAAGTCACCAACCTGTTCAATACTGCTAAAATATTTCGTATACAGATAGCGTGTACTAAGACCTACTGTTGCCGTCTCCGAGCGAAAGAAGCACAACGCAAAGCGATACGTTTTACAGCTTCCAGCTGGAGTGTCCATAATCATAGCAGCTGTCCGTCCTAAGCCAAACGTCCAATTTTCTTCAAGCTTATTTAATAGAATATCCTCTAAGCTAAAATGCAGCGCTGATTTCACATTCGTATCTAATGAAGCAATCGCTGTAAGTCCTCCTTGCCCAACTCCTCTCAAATGCTCTGAAGTATCATCAAGCCTTCTCATAGCGCTATAAGGATCTGTGCCCTCATACCCGAAAAAACCGCGCCGTGCTTCCATCCCCTCTGTATTATCTACTGTAATCTCCACTAAAACAGCAGGTACAATCGCCAGCTTAAGCTTCTCCTCATCCGCCTCCTGTGGATCTGGAATCTTCTGAACAGGTGAATAAATGGTGAAGGTTAAATCACCTGCCTTCCATGTATCAGTGGCTACATTGAACTCTCTTATTATTGAGCTGTCAGGAAAAGGAACAAGAATCTCTGGTTTATTTGGATCAGGGTCAGGATTCTCAATATCAAAGCGCTGTGCCTCATTGCCCTGTACTCCATGATAAAAAGGTAGAGTTTGATACACCCCCTTCTCCTTACTCTCCAACCCAATATACACATTCTGCTTTGGAGACCTCCCTAGCTCTAAATCAAACCCACCACCTGCGCCAGGGAATCCCAAGGTAAAGCTAGCAAATGCTCCAATAGGAGCATGATGAGCATTAAAAAACATATTTTTAGGCATTTCTCTACCCCCTCTTTTTTCCAATCCGCTTCCATTTCTCATTCCTCTATATTCATCTATCCTTACTATCCTTTGACTCCACCTAAGGTTAACCCCTTTACAAAGTACTTTTGTAAAAAAGGATAGACCATAATAATCGGAACGCTCACCACAATTGTCATAGCTGCCCGTATTGATGTTGGTGTAACGATATTAGCTCCTCCGCCCTGGCCAGAGGCAAACACATCTGCTGCTGACCTTGCAGTCAACGAAGCGTTGGAATTTTGTAGAATTTTCATCAGTTCATATTGCAGCGTACTTAAATGTGGTTGAGCAGAGTTATAAAGAAACACATCAAACCATGAATTCCATTGAAATACAGCCACAAAGAGAGATACCGTAGCAATAACGGGTAGACTTAAGGGAAGGGCAATTTTAAAAAACATCGTCCACTCACCAGCCCCATCAATTCGTGCTGATTCAAAAATACTCTCTGGTAACCCATCAATAAAGGAGCGTATTACAATTAGATTAAAAACTCCTATAATCCCGGGAATTACATAGATCCAAAATGTCCCGATTAAGTTTAATTCACGCATTAATAAATAAGTCGGTATCAAGCCACCATTAAAGTACATCGTTAACACAAAGGCAATTGTCATAAACCTACGCAGAACAAAATATTGCCTGCTAATTGTATAAGCCACCATTGCTGTACAAAACACAGAGAGTGCTGTTCCAATAACGGTCCTTAATATAGAAATCAATCCAGCTTGTAGGATAGCTGCCTCACCAAATACATGCTGATAGTTGTACCACGTAAACTCTCTTGGGATAAGCCCAATTCCGCCTCTAATCGAGTCATTAGCGTCATTAAGAGATATAGCAAGTGTATTTAACAGCGGGTAAAGCATCACCGTACAAAGGAAGATCATAAACAGAGTATTAATCGTATCGAAGATAACATCATCCCATGATTTCCGCCTTCCGAAGCGTCCTAGTAGATTTGGGCTTAGCTTCATGCTCTCCCTCCTTAGAATAATCTGGCTTGACCTAATCGCTTAGCTATTGAGTTGGCAGCGAATAGAAAGATAAAGCTAACTACAGTCTTAAAAATTCCAGCTGCTGTAGCGAGAGAAAAGTTCCCCATCGAAATCCCATATCTCAATACGAATATATCCAGGTTTTCTGCGTAATCCATATTCATAGGATTCATAAGAAGATATTGAGCCTCAAAGCCAGATTCCAGAATGTAACCCATGTTCATGATTAACAGGATGACAATAACTGGTCTCATTCCTGGTAACGTAATATACCAAATTCGCTGCAGTCTTGAAGCCCCATCAATTTCAGCCGCTTTATATTGCTCAGAATCAATCATAGCGATGGCAGCTAAATAAATAATTGTATTCCAGCCAACATTTTTCCAAACGTCTGAAACGCCTATAATCCCCCAGAAATATTCTCCTATTCCTAGCCAGACAATAGGCTCTTTAATCAGACCTAAGTTGACGAGAAGAACATTTACGATACCGTTCTCCAAGGAAAGGGCATAAGAAACAATACTTGCTGCAACCACCCAAGAGAGAAAATGAGGCATGTAGCTGATCGTCTGGACGATCTTTTTAAAACGAAGCTTCCGTATTTCATTAATTAACAGCGCTAAACCAATCGCTGTAACAAAGCCTAATACTAAATTAATCATACTCATCCCCAGAGTGTTTCGTAGCACCCGATAAAAGGAGGGATCAGTAAATAAAAATCTAAAATGCTCAAGTCCGGCCCATTCCTGCTCTAAAATAGGGCGTGCTGGACGAAAGTCCTGAAACGCCATGGACCAACCATATAGAGGTACATACTTAAACACAAACAACCAGATAAGAAATGGGACACTCATCAATAGCAGCATTTTTTGCTCCGACAGTCTTTTAAGGAAAAGCTTAAAGCCCTTTGGCCTCTGTGGAGGTATAGACTGCAAGGGTATTGGTTTTATTGTTTTTGGTGTTAGTGTTGAAGGTGTCTGATTGGACATTCCACCTCTCCTCCTATCCAGCTTGACATAGAAATGTTTGAAAAAAGAGGACGTGAGCAGCTACATCATTAGTCACGTCCCATCTTTATCTAGCTTTATTGTCCAGAAGCTTGATCAATCCTCTGTTTAACCACGTCTGTCATTAAGCTCTCAAACGCTTCAATGTCTAGCTTATTGTATTCTGTTACAAAAGCCTCCCACTCCTGTTCAAAATCGGCTGGTGAAGCAAGTACAATCCGCGGAAAATGTCTCTTCTTCAAATCATCACTACGTTGCTCAAAGATCTGAGCAGCTGAGCCTTGCTCAATATTGGCACTCCAGGCAGGGAACCAAGGACGCTCATCTGGTTCAGCAAACAAATCAGCAAACACATCAAGCCCATACATCCCAAGGATATCTAAATCTCCTTCTCTATATGCCGCTCTAGCGACCTCAGCCTGTCTTCTAGGCTCCACAGCGTTTCCGTCTGAGAATTGTCCGTTAAGACGTGGCCAATTCCATTCGAAATACCACATTCCCAGATCTTCTTTGACACTGCGATCTTCAAGTAAAGCGATTTGATCATTCGTCCGATAGAAACGTCCATCATCCCCAACCTCATAATGCTCACCTTCAAAGCCCCACATAATAAGACGTTGATTCTCTTCCTTGATCATATTGTCAAAGTATTGAATAATACGTTCAGGGTTATCGGCACTTACCGTAATTCCGACTCCACGATTACTTATAAACGCTGGTGGATCCAAATACTGATCCTTTTCCGTTTCTTCAAACACGATTGGAAGGGCCATGTAGCGATGATCATCATTCCCCGCTAACAAAAGGTTGTCGAAGGCTTGGTTGACCTGCCAGCCGTAATCGAAGAAGCCTAGGACACGACCAGATGTAAGCTTGGCTAAGTATTCATCATAGTTCGCTACGAACGCCTCACGATCGAACAATCCTTTACTATTTAACTCATTGAGCTTCTGCAAGTATCGCTTGGTATACTCTGAATTGGCGTATACTTTCGCTTCAAACGTATCCATATCGACAATGACATCCCCATCATTCGGATAGCCTGCTAAATGCATAGGTGGATTTGCTAGAGCAAAGAATCTCCAATCATACGTTAAAGCTGTAAAACCGATAGTGTTGCTTCCGTCACGTTGAGGATACAAGGCGTGATACTCCTCAATCAGGTCAAAGTACTCTTCAAATGTCGTAATTTCAGGATAACCGAACTCCTTAAGTACACTACGCTGTATCCAGAACGCCCCTTGATCAATGTTAGGGTTTGGAATATAGTCATGTGTGGCTCCAAAAGGAATGTAATAGATCTTTCCATCCTCCTGCCTCATTAAATCCAGATAAGGTCCATAGGCCTCTAAGATGTTTGGACCGTATTCTTCTAGTAGATCATCGAGGGGGATAAATGCACCAGCATCTAGAAGAATATCAATAGCTACATCAGGGCTGATCATATCTGGATACTGTCCACTAGCTACCATTGTTCCAATTCTCGTGTTCACATCACCAACGATATGTTCCACTCGAAAGTTAACACCCGTTTGCTCCTCAAATAACTTTCCAATCCTCGTTTGGTTCGTATCAATATCCTTTCCAGGTGTTTGTGCATTAAAGAAGGTATAGGTTACTGGTGAAGTATCATACTCACTAGCTTCATTTCCCTCACTCTCATCTGTTTCAGTTTCACGTACCGTCTCCTCCTGTGTACTGCTTTCATCACTTGAGCAGCCCACAAGCACTAACATAAAAACAAGTGATAGAATGAAAAACATCGTTTTTCTTTTAAACAAAGTGACATCCCCTCTCTTTATTTATTACATCCATTTTCCCTGTAAGCACTTTCAATTCATCATTCATGAAAGCACTTTCATTATAGCCCCTATACGAATCTTTGGTTACCCATTAAACTATAGCTTCAACTTAGAAAATTATAGATTTAATTTTCAGATATTATTTTCAGCTTGTCCTCCAGCTAAAATTGCTCAGATCATTAAAGCTGACTTCAAAGGAGCCTTTCGTTCCACTCACCTAGTGGTATAAAAGGCTCCTCTTTACTAATTGATCCCCTAATTCGATCTTCTGTCTAACCCTTTTCTTTGCTGCCTAGGTAGACGAATATGTATAGTCGTCCCATTTTCATTACTATCAATCCTTAGATCAAAATCATTCTGATAATAGAGCTTCAAACGATAATACACATTTTGTATCCCTATATGATCACCCATAGATTCATCGTTGTATAGGTTGTGGAGAAGCTCCTCGAGCCTTTCATTAGTCATCCCAACGCCGTTATCCTTTAATATAAATAACAGCTCCCCTTCTTTTAATTCTACTTGTATTTGAATCTTCCCATTTCCTTTTAAAGGCTCGATCCCATGTATACTCGCGTTTTCAATGAAAGGCAAGAAGGTCATATTAGGGATCATAAACGAGTACGCCTCTTCATCCACAATCATTTCATAGCTAAGCTTATCATCAAAGCGATATTGTTGAATCTCCAGGAAGCACTCAATCAAATGAAGCTCCTCTTGGACAGTCACCCAATCCTTATCCCAAGAGATAGAGTTGCGGAAGATTTTAGCCATATTATGAATAATTTTAGCTGTTTCATGCTCATCCTTAATTAGACTGCGCATCCGAATAGTCTCTAACGCATTAAATAAGAAGTGCGGTTTAATCTGACTCTTTAAGGCACTCAGCTGTGCTTGTTTCTTTTGCAAATCTAGCTCCTTTTTTTGAATGTTAGCGATATACACCTCATTAATAAGCCGATGAATCGTTTGTGACATACGATTAAATTCCTGTGTGAGTTCACCAATCTCATCTTTGTCTCCATGGTAGGGAATACTCTCAAAGCTCTGCTTTTTCATCCTTCGCATATACTCAACAATTCGAGACAAGCGGCTCGTGAGTGACCTAGAAATCCAGACTATAATAAGAGTTGGAATAAGGAAATTCAAGCTGGTTAGTAAGACCATAAATCTTCTTGACCCATGAAGCTCATCTAGAATCTCTGACTCCGTTATGACACCTTTAATCTTCCAATCCTTTAAATAGTTTTGAGCTAAATGCTTATCCTCTACTAACAAAGTATCCTCAGCAAGCGTAATATCTGACATGGGGGTAACTTCTCTTTCCCAATCCACACTCTGGTCGGTCGTATACTCGACATGTCCTTGTCCATTAATCAAATATACATTCCCTTGGAACGTTACGTTTTCAAAGATTTGCTCTAGCATATCTGGGTTAAAATCTATTTTCAAGATTTTCTGGTGACTTTGATAGGAATGGAAAAAATCAAGCTCCCACACAACACTCAAAACACCTCTCATCCCACCCGTGGATGTACGAATTACGAATGGATGTGACACTTTACTAAGCTCCTGGTACCAAGCTGTTTGCTGCACTGAATCCGTAATAGGATGTACGCCTCCAGAAAAAATCATGCTCGAATTGTCTGTATAAAACGCTATCGACTGAATCGCTGGATTAAGTGTTCGGTAACGATTTAGTGTGCGTAAATGAAGATTATACGCTTCCACATATTCAATACTGCTTTCATATTCGGTATCAAAAAAATCATAAAGCAAGCTATCAGTATAAAAAGTGGTAGACACCTCAATGGCATTCCCAACCACGTGAAGAAAATCATTTGAGATCTGATCCAAGATTAAAGAAACATCATTAATCTTTTGCTGCTTAATATCGCTTGTAGTCATGTGATAGAAGATAATATTCGTTAAAACAATAGGCAAAAAAACAGAGAGAACATACAAGATGATCAGCTTATTTCTCAATTTAACATGATTAAAGCCCAATCTAACGTCCAACATAGCTCCTTAACCCTACTCCTTGCTTTTTTGCAAAAGCTGATTTCTATACTCGGTAGGGGTAGTTTGATTTATTTTCTCAAACTGAGTGACAAAATAATCAGTACTTCCAAAGCCCACTTCCTTAGCAATCTCATAAACCCTTTTATTGGTTTGCCGCAGGAGCTTCTTTGCTTGATCTATCCGAAGGTTTAATAGGAACTCCTTAAAATACATGCCGTACGTCTTTTTGAATAACTGCCCCATATATACTGGATTCATATAAAAAGTTTGAGCAATTTTCTTTAAGCTAATATTGTGATGATAATTCATTTCTACATATTTTTTAATTTTATGGATGTCTCCCTTAAGCTTTTCCTTACGCAGCTCCTGAATAACCTCTGCTACCTCAAGAGCAAAGTTTGTAAACAGATGCTTTAGTGTCAAGGCTGTAACATTATAGCCTTCCCATTGCAGCATAACAGCTTTAGTTTTAAACAGCATTTCTTCTCCATCCATACTGCGTACTGTTTTTATCAATCCATGTATACAGCGATTAATAGATGTTTTAATAGATTTAGGAGCGAAGCTCTTTTGCTGAAATTCAATAAATATTTGCTCGATCATGCTCTTAATCTCAGCGGCATTGTTTTCTTCAATCTGCTCCATCAGACCCATAGTTAATCTATGGTCTAGCTCATTATAAATAACAGAATGCTGGTTGACCTCTGTATATAGCAGAGTATTCGACGTATCGATGTATTTGTAATCTCTAATTCGATTTACAGATTCAATAGATTCCTTCCAAACTGATAAGCTTTGTACTGGCTTTCCTACATATACCGTGCATTTTTGCTTTAGGTCTTCATCCATTCTCTGGACAATTCTAGTAGATAGTGACTCGATCCTCCCATGGTACGCTGATAAATGCTTTGAAGTGATAAGTAAACCAAAGGCATGGTCTGAAAGCTCATGTAAGGCAAAAATAGTGTGAGGAGATAGAAGTTTTTTTAAAATTGGACAGATTTGTTTCTTCCCTATGTGGTTCTTTTTCAGCTCTATATTTTGCTGATCAGGTAAAACGTCATTAAGCTCAATAAGCACATAGTACAGCTCAGAGCATTGCTTAAGATCAAGGATTTTTTCCCAATCGTCCATCTGCTTATCATCTAACGTATCTAGAACGATTTCCTTAAACAAATGCTCTGTAAATACCTCCTTCTGCGGCTGCTCCACTTGTGTACCGAAGCGTACTTTTTGCTTGTGTCGCTTTATCGTAAGCTTTGATAAACTCTTTTGCAGCTCATCCTTATCGATAGGCTTTAAAATGTAGTCTAACACACCGTACCGTACAGCCTTTTGGGCATAGGCAAAATCATTATGACCACTTACAATGATAAAATTCGTTTGCAGCTCCAAATTTTCTTTTATTTCTCGAATAAGCTCTAATCCGTCTACCACTGGCATCTTAATATCTGTGATTACTAGATCAGGAGCAGCTTGCTTGATAAAATGAATCGCTTCCTCTCCATTCGTAGCTTCCCCGCATACCTCATAGCCGCATTTCTCCCAATCAATTAAGCTGCGTAATCCCATCCGCACAAATTTTTCATCATCCACTAAAAGCACTTTATTCATAGGAAACACCTTCCCTAGCTTATTTTGCAAGCGTTTTCAGAAAAGAAGAAAATGATTATGTGCCCCGTACAGACCTCTATTAAACTAAGTATACGGACTTTTTCTAGCTTTAAAACCCAAAGTTATAAACGTGTTACCCCATAAACTATAGATGTTTTGTTGTTTTTTATCTCATCTGTCATTACGCTTAGATCCTTACAAACATTCGCTTAATTTATGTTTTGTTCCTTCATTTTTTCCTTTTTACTCTCAATATTTTTTATAGCTAATAGACCTACATGCATCAAAACAAGCCCTACCGCAGATACACTGAAGAACGGAATGAGACCTGGTATCCAGAGAAATAGAAGGACGAATAATATAAGTGCTACAAACATCGTGATCGTTAGCACTGGATTCACCACACCTATAATAAAGGCACTTTTAAAATATTGAAGGAAAGGCAGCCTGTAATGTACGTACACAGGGATAATGTAACAAAGAGTTACAGAATAAATCATACCTGCCACGAAAAGGCCGACAAGCAAAATAGTATGGATTATGCCTTCCACACTAGCTAAAAAGAGAAAGTCTACATACAAAACAAAACCTACGACAATAAACACTAGAGCAAATTTATTTGCTGTCATAAACTCTTGTTTAAAACAATCTAGAAACGTTCGAAAAATAGGGACCTCCGTCTCTCCCATTAGCCATTTGCGCACAACGGTAAATAAACCAATCGTAGCCGGCATAAAGCCGAATACACCAAGACCCGCCACTGTAAAAAGCAACCAAAGTATATTAATATATGCCATTCTCATAATCCATTCACATATGCGATAAAAGCCACTTGCCATCAACTAAACCCCTTTTCACCTATCTATTATTATTTAATTGCTCCTAGAATACGTATGACCTCATCAATATGTTGACTCCGCTGAATGACTACGGCAGCCAGTGCTTCCGTTGGTTCAATGCCGAACTCCTGTATCAGCCATGAATCCTGATGAATTGGAATAGCGTATAGGTTACGTTCGCCTGTGTCTTCATCAATCAAGATAAATGGCTCTAGTCCCTCATCTAATACATCTTCTACAGCTTGCTGGTCCAGTTCACTATGTTCCGCTTGAAGAAGGGAATTAAGTGGAGCTAGGCCGTAAGGATCAAGAACGATCGGTAATAGGGATTGATCTACAATGTACATATCCGTATCACCCGCCATAATTTCAATCGTTACTTTCTCAAAGGAAACGGGATACATTTGAACCTTGATCTCCTTTTCAAATTCGTTCCCAAGTACTTGTGTAGATCGTTGTATCATTTTTTCCTGCATGGCCCTTTCAAGCTGTGCAGGAATCTCGCTCAAAAACATGATATCTATTTGCTCCGCTTTACCGTTTCTTCCTCCGCAGGAAGCTAGTAAAAGGATTAGTATTCCTAGCAAAAGAACATAACTTAACTTTTTATACATGGTGACCTTCAGCCCCTATGTTAAGTTTGGTAGGACTATCAGACTCATTCCTTCCCTTTTCATCATACACGCAACGTCCTTGGAATTAAAGACCATAAACTATAGTTTCTGTCTAAAAGATCTAAGCATGTTTAGCATTTTTACACGCTCTGTCACAATTTCTTTATTTTTTATAGTAGGTCCTTTACTTTTCTTGATTTTAGGGAAGTTTGATTTGAGCTATAATGAAAAAAAATTTGGGGAGGAGTTTGATGGAAACAATTATAGTTGGAAAGCAAGCTCAAGGGAAGTACCGAAAGAATTGGAAGGTGTGTATAGGTACAGGGAGACTAGGTCTTGCACTGCAAAAAGAGTATCAGGATCATTTGCGTCTGCTTCAAGAACAGATAGGCTTTTCCTATATAAGAGGGCATGGACTTTTACATGATGATGTTGGTATCTATCGAGAGTTTGAAACAGCTGATGGTCATGCAAAGCCCTTCTATAACTTTACATACATTGATAGAATCTTTGATTCCTATTTAGAGCTAGGAATCCGACCATTTGTAGAGATTGGGTTTATGCCTAAGCTGCTAGCTTCTGGAGAGCAAACGATTTTCTATTGGAAGGGAAATGTCACTCCGCCAAAGGATTATAGCAAATGGAAGGACTTAGTTCAGGCTATTGTCACTCATTTTATTGCACGCTACGGAGAAGAGGAAGTCTTAAGATGGCCTTTTGAAATTTGGAACGAGCCCAATCTGATCAATTTTTGGCAGGACGCCGATCAAGCGGAATATTTTAAATTGTATCTAGTGACTGCACAGGCGATTAAAGAAGTGCATCCTAGTATACAAGTTGGTGGTCCAGCGATATGTGGTGGGTCTGATCATTGGATTACCGATTTCCTATTGTTTTGCAAAAATGAAAGCGCTCCCGTAGATTTTGTCACCCGACACGCCTATACTTCAGCTAAACCGCACAAGACTACACCTGAATTAGTTTATCAAGAGCTGAATAATAACACGAGTATGCTAGAGGAGTTTAAACAGGTTAGGGAAATGATTCAAGCCTCTCCCTTCCCCGACCTTCCTTTTCATATAACGGAATATAATACGTCCTATAGTCCAATAAACCCCATCCATGACACTACATTAAATGCAGCCTATCTAGCTAGAACATTAAGTGAAGCCAGTGATTACGTTGATTCCCTCTCCTACTGGACATTCAGTGATGTTTTTGAGGAGCTAGACGTCCCAAAGGCACAGTTTCATGGAGGGTTCGGACTGATCGCTTTAAATGGAATCTTGAAGCCTACTTTTCACCTGTTCCGTTTCTTTAATTCTTTAGGTGAAGAACTCCTATATCGCGATGAAAATATAATTGTAACACGTAAGCCTGATGGCTCCATTGCTCTAGTCATTTGGAATCTTGTCATAGAAAAAGGAGATGACTTCAATAAAGAGGTTACCATAACCCTCCCCTTAGAATTCAGGGATGTATTTATAAAAAGAGATACGATTGATGAAATACATGCGAACCCCTGGCGAGTTTGGAAGGAGTTGGGCAGGCCACGTTTTCCAAGCCAGCAGCAGATTCAAATGCTACGGCAGGTTGCAGAGCCTCACGTTAGAACCCTTAGGAAAACGACAGAAAATGAAACACTCAGCTTAACTCTTACATTGTCCAAAAATGAGGTAAGTCTCATTGAATTCATTCCTGTTTATGAAGAAGCACAGCCTTACATTGACCTAGATGATAGCCAAATGACTTCATATAGCTAGACTTATGTAGCCATACTTCTAATTTGGAGGATTGAACATGACTAGTCAAAAACAAGGAGCTTTCTATACCGGTAGATACCGTAACGTATTCAAAGAGCACGGCTACTCTGAGGATGATATCAATGATCGAGTTCAGAAGACATGGAAGGATATTTTCTATGGTGATCAGAAAACAACCTTTTATTATCCAGTCGGGGAAAATAAAGCATATATTTTGGATACAGGAAATCTGGATGTACGTACAGAGGGAATGTCCTACGGAATGATGATGGCTGTTCAACTTAATAAAAAGGAAGAGTTTGACCGATTATGGACATGGGCTAGGGAGCATATGTATGTTACTTTTGGGGAAAATGCAGGTTATTTTTCTTGGTCATGTGCTCCCGACGGTACAAGAAATTATGATGGACCTGCACCTGATGGAGAAGAATATTTTGCTTTAGCGTTGTTTTTCGCCTCCCATCGTTGGGGCGATGGAGAACATGAGCCTTATGTCTATTCGCATGAAGCCAAAGAGCTACTGAGAACCTGCCTCCATAAAGGAGAAGACAGCATTGGACAGCCGATGTGGGAAAAAGAGAACAAGCTAATTAAGTTCGTACCAAACTGTAGCTTTACTGATCCGTCCTATCATCTTCCACATTTTTACGAGCTTTTCAGCCTTTGGTCGTATCCTGAGGATCGTTCATTTTGGCAGGAGGCTGCTCACGCTAGTAGACGGTATTTACAGAAAGCCTGTCATCCCGTAACTGGCCTAGCTCCTGAGTATGCTTTTTATGATGGTAGCCCTAATCATGTAAATGGATTTGGCCACTTTTATAGCGATTCCTACAGAGTAGCTGCTAATATAGGGCTGGATTATGAATGGTTTAAGAAGGACGAATGGCAGGTTACGGAGGCAAACCGAATTCAAGCCTTTTTTGCTGATAAGGATCCACTGGATTATCGTCGCTATACAATTGAAGGTGACCCCTTTGAAAAAAAATCCCTTCATCCTGTAGGCTTAATTGCCACAAACGCAATGGCTTCATTGGCTGCAACCGGCCCTATAGCTAAAGCCCATGTGGACCTTTTCTGGCAGACTCCTGTTCGCCAAGGAGAACGACGCTACTATGATAATTGCCTTTATCTATTTGCTATGCTAGCACTAAGTGGAAACTATCGGATTTGGATGCCTCAGAAATCTTGATATGAAACTTATTTTACACTAGATTTATTACTTGTTTTTATAATCGTTTTTTACTTGATGTATTCTTAATATAAACTATTTTGAATCGTTAATTAGTATTTATTTCTAGTTCTTAATACAAAACTATTTTTGAATCCTAATCTCAATTTGAAACTCAATATAGGTTAAGATCATAAGCTCGAAAAACTCACATGGATATGTTTTTATAACCACTCTAGCCATCAAAGGTGCCATCAGAAGCCAGATTTCTAAAGTCTAAAGCCGTAGATCTTTGATGGCTAGATGCCTTCTCCTATTCAAAGCTTATAAAGATTACTCGTAAAATTTAGTGCTAATATACACTTATTTTAGCTTTTAAGTAAGAAATTTCAGTAAATAACTGCATCTATACACTTAGTAATTGGAATTCCACGGATATTTTATTATTAAAGAGGATTTTTAGTGTATTTTTGCACTTAATTACCTTTTGAAACCCAAAAAGGCTACAACTAAATGTATTTTTGCAGTTATTTAGTAAGACGTTACCTTCCTCCACTGTAAATATCCTCCTCACTGTGGAAGCCATCGGCAAGGATCGTTTCATCTAGATTAGATCTATTAACAGAGACAGGTGAAAGAAGGACAGATGGAACCATAACTTTACCGTTATTTAATTTTCTTTCAATGTCCAAAACCTCTCCTTTGGCTAGACTTACAGAAAGAGAAGCAACCTCTTCAGCTAGGCTGCCAATGGGCTTGTAGACAGTCATAGTCTGTATCCCTTGGACTATTCTTTGAACGGCAGCTAACTCAGCATCCTGCCCAGCAACCGGGATTTGACCAGCAAGCCCTGCTTCCTCCAACGCTTTCAAGGCCATACCAGCTGTTGCATCATTAGCAGCAATCACCGCATCGATTTGGTTATTATTTGCCTTCAGGGCTTCTTGCATGTTTAAAAAAGCATTACTTGGAAGCCAGTTCGTTGTCCATTGATCATAAACGATGTGAATGTCTCCTTGATCTATAAGAGGCTGGAGCACGTTAAATACTCCTTTTTTAAGCAGATGTGCATTATAATCTGTTTCTGCTCCACCTATATACACATACTTCCCTTCAGGAACTAGCCTAATCATGGCTTCGGCCTGCAGCTCCCCTACCCGCTCATTATCAAATGAAACATACAAATCGATATCTGCATTTTTAATCAATCGATCATAGGAAATGACCTTGATCCCTGCGAGCTGGGCCTTTGTCACAATAGTTGCTGCAGATTCTGCATTGTAAGGAACTATGACTAGAACATCGACTCCTCTATTTATTAACGTTTCAGCCTGGACAACCTGAAGTGCTTCATCTCCGTTTGCCGCTAATATCTCAACTTCTGCCCCGAGTTGCTCTACCGCCTTTTTAAATAAATCACGATCCTTAAGCCATCGTTCCTCCTCTAGCGTGTCCATAGAAAAACCAATCCTAATTTTTTTAGAATCATCTGAAGCAGAACCAGGTGAGAGCGATTCTTCAGAATTAGAGGGAGCTACGTCAACTGCTGAATCCTTTCCTAAGTACATGGCATTGGTAGAAACATTTTCATCAAGGCTTTCCTCATTTGAATTTTTTATACAGCCTATTAATAGGGTGCACAAGGCAACAAATACTATTAGTCCCCATTTCCCCTTGTGAGACATGCTATCTCTCCTCTCAAACCTGCTGACCAAGCATTGTCTTTCGATACTCTTTAGGCGAGATATAGGTCACTTTCTTAAATACCTTACTAAAATAGTTTGGATCATGGTATCCCACTTCGAATGTGATCTCTTTAATGCTTTTTTCAGCGTCTGCTAACAGGCTTTTTGCTTTTTCCATTCTGCATTCTGTTAGAAATTCAATATAGTTTACACCCTGTTTTTCCTTAAACATTTTACTTATATAAATAGGGCTAAGCTGTACTTTTTGAGCTAAAGTATCTAGGGAAATATCCTCTTGTGAATGGTCTATGATATACTGCTTTAACTTATGGAACGTATCAGACTCAAGAAGGGTAATATGTTGTTCGTAGGATTGCTTCATTTTCTGTATCAGTTGATCCGTTTCCCCTCGAAGCTGTCGATAGTCTAGTGGCTGAACCATATATAACGGTGTCACTGTTTCTATTCCGCTCTCACTCATCATTCTGGAGGCTATCCAGAGCAGTTCAAGTATTCGTTGCTGTGCATGTACAATCGCCGTTCTTCCTTTTTCAAAATAGGTTAGTTGGTTCATCACCTGGGTATAAACACGATCCCATTTTCCAAGTCTTATATTGTCCACCAATTCTTTGTGATTAGCTATGTTCTCCTCAAGTCGATCAGGTTGGAAGGAAATATCTTCGTAAAAATGATAGTCCTTCCGAGCATTCATATCAATTGTCGTCATTAATGCCTCCTGATAGGATGTTCTAATATCATCCAATGACTTATAAACTCCCCCTATTCCGATAAACCAATCAGTACTTTCAGTTGTTGCGGGAAGAGAAAGAAAATCTCTTGCCCAGGCACTAGCTTGAGAACGGTAGGAAAACTCATACTGTCTAAAAACGATTATAGGAAGCTGTCGCCCATAAAGCGCACCAACCCAGCCACTCTTCTTCTGTCTTACTTTTTCCTTTATGAGAGAATAGTAGACCTCCGCTCCCTCAGGTAAGTGTAGAACCATCACAAACAGTTCATCGGATGAAGGAATTTCAAGCATATTAATAAGCATATCAACATGAACCTCATGCACGTGGTCAAATAAAAACTGTGTGACAACATCTGTTTCCACAAGGACCTGAGCCTTTTCCCAAACTTCTTGCTGTAATTGGCTTTTTCTATAGTGATCACGCTCCGTTATTATTTGTTCAATCACCTTACCGATTGTACTCACAATTTCACTTGCTTTGCTAGGCTTTAAAATATAATCCTTCACACCGAGCTTAATAGCTGCCTTCATATATTGAAACGTATCATACGCTGTTACCATGATGAATTTAATGGCAGGAAAGTCAGAGCTTATCTTCTCAACAGCTTCAAGCCCTGTCATTCCAGGCATCTTAATATCCATAAGAATTAAGTCTGGTGTAAACTCTGTAGCCAGCTCTATAGCCATTTTACCGTTTTTTGCCTGCTGAATTCGCAGATGGGGAAAGCTTCTTTCTAAAATCGCTTGCATTCCCTGGCGTTCAACCTGTTCATCATCCACAATGAGAAGTTTGATCATCAAGAACAGCTCCTTCTCTTCTTATTATCAGCTTTATGTTTGTTCCCTTATCTTGGACACTCAGTATTTCAATCACATCTTGATAGCCGTAAAATAATCGTAGCCGTTTGACAACATTACTAAAGCCTATGCCCGTAGAATGACCCTCTGTAATAGCTGGAGCTTCTTCATTTATAATCTGCTTTATTTTCTCTTGCGGCATTCCACTTCCATCATCTTCAATTTCTATGATAACGTCATGTCCTTTTTTCCTAACTTTAAACCAAATTGTCCCACCCTCTATCTTAGGCTCCACAGCATGAATGACCGCATTTTCAATAATGGGCTGAAGAGTTAAAGCTGGTATTTTCAGATCAAGGCAGGCTTCATCAATGTCTAAATAAACTTGAAGTCGATCTGTGAATCTTGCTTTTTGAATATCTATATATTGCTTTAGCACATTAATTTCGTCTCTTAAAGTAACAGATCTATTCTGCTGCTTTAAATTATAGCGGAGAATACCCGCAACACTTACAAGAAGATCACTGGTTTCTTCGGCCCCATCTAGATAAGCTTTTTTAGAAAGTGTATTTAATGTGTTAAATAGGAAGTGTGGATGAATTTGACTCTGAAGGCTGCGAAACTGACTTTCTTGCAAAAGCAGTTTACTCTCCTGTAGCTCACGCTCTAGAGCTGCTTTATGCTTAATTTCTGAAATAAGATTATTGATATTAATTCGCATACGATCAAACGTTTTAGCCAAAAACTCAATCTCGTCTTTAGCCGTCACCTTCACCTGCCGATCAAAGTTTCCTTTAGAAAGCTCATTGGCTGCCTTAGTTAGCTGAAATATTGGACGAGTAATCCCTAATGAAAACCAATAGGTGATAATTAATAAAATTGAGGTTATAAGTAATAGCACCCATATTCCCAATTTAATAACTTCGCCAGATTGCTCCATGATCCCGCGATAAAATAAGCTATACGTGTTTAATTCTATGTCAATTAGAGCTAAAGTCATCTCAGAGATATAGGTGGAGATGTTGTTTGCTTCAGAAAACTCGTGGGCAGAGCTCTCAGTATCTTTTTCAGCTTGAAACAAAATGAATCGATTCGTTGTTTCTACTAGACTATCAATAAGATGCACATAGTTTGTTAAAGTAAAAGCATTATCGCTGTTCCTTAAGGGATACACCCCTTGCTTTGCATGTAAAAGCTTTTCTTTACTTACTTGAAGTTGCTGCAGGCTTGCTGGGTTAGAATCAAGCATAAGTTGATTTAGATCGTTCACAACCAGTTGGCTAGCTCTAGAAACTTCATTCATACTTAGATAGCGTTGAAGGACATCATTGTATTGCTGATGTGTCTTAAAATTATAGTAAGTCAGGGCTAACCAGATGGATGACATAATCAATAAAACAATCGTCGTGAGTGTTAGGATTTTCTTCTGAATGCTTGTCATTCTGCACCATTCACTTTCAATATCTTCAAGTCTGTTAGGTAGCCTTTATGATTTAAAGGAACAGTCTCTCCATTTAACCATTCAACTAGTAGCTGAACACTCCATTCCCCCATTTTTTCGGGTTCCTGTTCAATGACACCATCTATAATTCCTTGTGCCAATAATGATATGGCTTCAGGACCATCATCAAAGGTATAAATAAGAAAAGGATCAAGTTGAGAACGCTTACTTATTTCACTAATCATTATCCCTACATGATTAGCATTGACTGGGATATAAGCATCTGCCTGCGGGAACCTGTTCATGACATCCCGTGTTGCCGCCTTTACTTGATCTCTTGTACTATCTGTTTCCACTTCAATGATCTCTATCTTAGAGTACATGTTAAGTACGCTCTTAATTCCTCTTATACGCTCCCTTTGATAATATTCGCGTTCACGATCATACATAAGTACAACCTGCCCGTCTGAAACCATCTGCTGTATAAGCTCATCAGCAATCAATTGACCTGCCGTATATTGATCCGATCCTACATACGTTCGTCGTAGACTTTCCTCCATCGGCACATCATTGGCTACTGTTATAATTGGAATCCCATGAAAAGAGGCCTTTACTTTTGTCAGCTCTTTAAATTCTGGTGAATCTAAGCCTTGCACAAGGATCCCATTAACCTTTGAGTGAATGGCTACCTCAATATTTTTGAGAAAATCCTCCTTGTTCATTCCATAGCTACCCCAAACCTCTAAGCTGACTCCTTCTATTTCAGCCTGTCTTATAGCTCCTTCTGCCACCTTATCCCAAAATGGCGTTTGTCTATCTTGCGTAATCAGCACTAAGCGATGATTCCCCTCTTCTTCTCCTATAAGCCGAGGCAGCTGATTATCTAACTGAAGGACCTTTTGAGCTGAAGTGAAAGTGAAATGACAGAGTAAAACGACAACTACAACAGCCACAATTATCCCAAGCTTTTGCAAGGATCTATCCCTCCTACATTCATGTTCTACCCACATCATAGCATAGGCAGCTGAGGAAGGTAGAGTTTACCTTTTTTTACGTGTTAATACATCAAAGATTACTGCACCTGCTAGTACTCCTCCACGAATCATATATTGATAGGAAATACCAACCCCAAGTAGATTCATTCCATTGGTCAGTGATGCCATAACCACCGCACCGATAATAGCCCCTGTTACTTTTCCAACACCACCAGCAGATGAAACCCCACCAACATAAGCGGCAGCAATGGCATCCAATTCAAATAATGTTCCAGCTGTCGTTGTTGCAGCCTGCAGCCTTGAAGTAAAGAGAATGCCCGAAAGAGCAGCTAGCATCCCCATTGAGCCAAACACGATATAGGTGATTTTTTTCACGTTAATACCACTTAAATGTGCGGCTTCAGGGTTACTACCAACGGCATAGATATGCCTTCCTAGAACCGTTTTCTTTGTAAAAAAATGATAGACTACAACAACTAGAAGCATAATCATAACTGTCCAAGAAAAGCCGTTATATCCTGCTAGAATCCATGTAACATAAGCAATAATAGAAGAAATAAAGGCGAGCTTTAAAATGAAAATAGGTTTAGAGATAACCTCAAAGTCATACTTTATCTTATTACGTCGAGTAGAGATCTCACTAAGTATATAAAGGAGAATCCCAACCAATCCTACTAACAAAGTAAGAAGATGCAAGCCATTTATCTCAAGCAAAGACGGGATATAACCGTTCCCAATTGCATTGAAATGGCTATCTTGAATGATGATTGTCCCAGTTCTTTCAGTGACCTGTAATAACGCACCTCGAAATATTAGCATCCCAGCAAGTGTAGCCACAAAGGAAGGTATCCCAATTTGAGCAACCAACACTCCATTAAAAAGACCAATAGCTGCTCCAATGATTAAAATAATGGGGATGGTGAACCATACCGAAACACCAGCCTGCGTTAATAAAATAGCCGCAATAGCTCCTAAAAAACCTGCTGCATAGCCTACAGATAAATCAATGTGCCTAATCACAATAATTAGTGTCATCCCTACAGCAAGTACGGCGATGTAGCCAGCGGAATCCAATAAGTTACTTATATTCCTTGATGAGATAAACAAGCCGTCCGTCATGAATGTAAAGGTAACAATAATAACAAATAAGGCAATATACATTCCGTAATCACGGATATTTTCACGAATTAATGTTTTTGCTTCTTGAAAAACACCCATATCCTTCAGTCCCCCCTATTGTGTTG
The DNA here is from genome assembly GCF_030813115.1 of Bacillus horti. Taxonomy (NCBI): domain Bacteria; kingdom Bacillati; phylum Bacillota; class Bacilli; order Caryophanales; family Bacillaceae; genus Caldalkalibacillus; species Caldalkalibacillus horti. The sequence goes on from NZ_JAUSTY010000016.1 coordinate 64,098, forward strand.
CAAGCTCCATGATTTGTTCCTGATCCGCTTCTTCAATCGGGATTTCTCCTTTTATTTGTCCCTGAGCCATCACATAAATCCGATCACTCATTCCAAGCACTTCGCCCAGCTCAGAAGAGATCATGACAATACTCAATCCTTGTTCAATTAATTCGTTCATAACGGTGTAAATTTCAAACTTAGCCCCAACATCAATTCCTCGAGTAGGCTCATCCAAAATTAAGAGCTTTGGGCCAACAAAGAGCCATTTTCCTACTGAAACCTTTTGTTGATTCCCACCGCTCAAATTTCCTACTAACTGTTCAAGGGAGGATGCTTTAATATGAAGAGAAGCTTTATATCGTTCGGCCACTTTAATTTCCTCATTGACGTTAATAACCCCATTAGTGGCTATACCATGAAGATTAGCAGCAGAAATATTGCTTTTAATATCCTGTAATAGAAACAAACCATCATCCTTACGGTCTTCTGTAACATAAGCGATCCCTGCTTTAATGGCATCTCTTGGATGATTTAAAGATGTACGCATGCCATTCCAAAACAGTTCTCCTTCAAGCTTGTAGGACTTAGCATTCCCAAAGAGACTTAGAGCAAGCTCTGTTCTGCCTGAGCCCATAAGACCTGCGATGCCAACAATCTCTCCTTTTTTCACATGCAGATTAACGTTTTTTACAACCTCCCTACCTAGCTGAGGATCATAGGCCGACCAGTTTTTGAGCTCCAATATTCTTTGGTCTTCTGATTTTTTCCTTCGTTTAGGATAGATGTTCTCAATTTCTCGTCCCACCATATTCTTAATAATCACTCTCTCTGAGATTTCCCCCTGCCTTGCGTCCAATGTACAAATTGTTTTCCCATCCCGGATGACGGTTGCTTTATCTGCAATGCTAATGACTTCCTTTAATTTATGAGAAATCATAATACTGGTCATGCCCTGTTCCTTTAATTCCTTTAATAGGGCAAGTAAATTTTCACTATCATTCTCATTTAAAGCGGCTGTTGGCTCATCTAAGATAAGTAATTTCACATCTTTACTTAGTGCTTTAGCAATCTCAACAAGCTGTCTTTTTCCTACACTTAATTCTCTAACCAATGTGTCTGGATTTACATGTAGCTTCACTTTTTTCAACAGCCTTTGGGCTTCAACAATTGTTTTGTTCCAGTCAATATAACCTCCATGCTTGATCTCATTACCAGCAAAGATGTTCTCATACACTGTAAGATCAGGAAATAAGGCTAGCTCTTGATAAATGATGGCGATCCCTGTATCTACACTGTCACTGATTTTGTTAAATTGCTGAACCACCCCTTCAAAAACAATGTCTCCTGTATAGGTTCCATACGGATAAACTCCGCTAAGCACCTTCATTAATGTAGATTTTCCAGCACCATTTTCACCGATTAAACAATGGATCTCTCCTTCTTCCACCTTGAAGCTCACATCGCTTAGCGCCTTCACTCCAGTAAATTCCTTGGAGATATCGTGCATCTCCAAAATATAATGGTTCATCTCTTTACCCCCTTTAACAAAAGCAATGGCTAGAGTAGAAAAAGTGGCGGACAGCCCGCCACCCTTCCTCTGCTTATTCCAGTCCGGTGAACTCACTAGCTTCATAATATTCTGAGTCTATTAGCTCCTGCTTCACATTATTCTGATTAACAACAATAACATCTGTTTGCTTCGCTTCTACTTCTTTCGCTCCATTGTCATATGAGCCAGTAGTTTCTGGAGTATTACCATCCAATATATCAATGGCAATAGATATAGCATCTGTTACAAGAGTACGAACATCCTTAAATACAGTCATAGATTGCTTACCATCAATAATGTATTGAATGGATGCCTTTTCCGCATCCTGACCAGTAACAATATAACTAGAAACCTCTCCATCTGATGCAAACACGTCTGCAATAGCACGAGCTGTTCCATCATTCGGAGCAAGGACAGCTACATCCCCTTTCAAGTCAGGACCTACGGCTGTAAGATGAGTTTGAGCTTTATTAATCGCTTCATTTGGATCCCAGTTTGTAGTGACCTGACCAAGGATTCTACTCATTTGATCACGCGTTAATTCAGCCGAATCCTTTAACGCCTCTGCTTCACTAGAATTGGCAATAACAAACGTTCCATCGGCTATCTTTGGCTGAAGAACACTCCAAGCTCCTTCGAAGAATAAAAAGGCGTTGTTGTCTGAAGCTGCGCCAGCATAAAGGTATAATGGAATTCCAGTCCCTCCTGTTTGATCTATTAAGTATTGTCCCTGTGCTGCCCCTACGGAAACACTGTCAAATGTAACGTAGTAATCTACCGCATCTGTATTCGTAATCAGCCGATCGTAAGAAATGACGGTAATTCCTTCTTTCTTCGCTGTCTCAACTGCAGCACCAGCTGCATCGCCATCCTGTGGGGTAATGATTAGGACATCAATCCCTCTATTAATAAGTGTTTCTACATTTTCTTTTTCTCTTGCTGAAGAGCCCTGACTAAAAAGAATTTCAGTGGTATACTCAGAATCCTCTAGCGCTTCCTTGAAGCGTTGCTCATCCTGCACCCATCTAGGCTCATCCCTTGTCGGTAAGACGATTCCAACACTTACACTACCGCTTCCTCCTGTACTGCTATTACACGCGGCAAGAATCCCACTAAAAAGTAGAGCTACCATTAATAAAGCTGTTTTCCACGATTTATTCATACATATCCCCCTTTGCTATAATAACTACAGCTAAATTATATGAGTGAATCAGGCTAAATGTAAGCGCTATCAATAGCATTCATTTGGTATTATCTGTACTTTTTTGGTGTTTGGGTATGTACATAGAGGAAAAAGCAGAGGAGAAGGGATATAGACCATTAGCAAAAAACACAGACTCAGGAGACTTGAACCTGAATCTGTGCTCTTAAATTTTTCATCATCTATCTATAATCTGTACTCAATAACTTGAAGCATTACGGTTATCTAAAGCTCATTAACTCATCATTAAGCTGCTTAGTCTGCTCATACACCTTTTTATAGAGTAAAAACAATCTTTCATACTTTTCAACGTTTTCCGGAATTGGATCGTAGCTTTTATCGTATTTAATAAATGTATTCGTACATTCCTCTAGGGAGTTAAATAGACCACTACCATACGCAGCAAGTATAGCCGCTCCCAAGGCTGGCCCTTGCTCATTAGCTAGCTTCACAATAGTAGCGTTAAAAATATCTGCTTGTATCTGGAGCCACATTTCATTTTTGGCCCCTCCACCTATAGAAATAATGTGATCGATCTTTTTTCCACTATTCCGGAAGATCTCAACGCTTTCCTGCAAGGAAAACGTAATTCCTTCCAATACAGCACGAGCAAAATCAATTCGCTTATGAGCCGCATCTATTCCGATAAAGCTGGAGCGAATACTAGAATCAGCGTGGGGAGTTCGTTCACCAACTAAATAAGGTGTAAACAAAAGTCCTTTTGCTCCAATAGGGACATCTGCTAAACCAGCTAGTAACTGGTCGAAGCTTTCTGATGCAGCGAACGTTTCCTTAAACCAGCTTAAACTATAACCAGCAGACAGTGTGACACCCATCGTATAAAAGGCATCCTCTTGAGCATGATTAAAGTAATGGATATCACCACTAAAATCTCGATCCTTGGACTCCTCATACGAAAGCACGACTCCAGATGTTCCAATACTACATAGAGTACTTCCATTCGAGATGATTCCAGCTCCAATAGCCCCACATGCGTTGTCTGCTGCACCAGCAAATACCTGAGTGCTTTCGCTTAATCCGGTTAGCCCAGCTACTTCACTAGTCAGTGTTCCAACACAGGCATGGGATTCAACGAGAGGTGGACAAATGGAGTGAGGAATTCCAACAAGCTCACACATTTCCTCACTCCAGCGTTTTTCAGCCACTTCAAGGAGCAATGTTCCCGCTGCATCTGAATATTCACTATGAATATGCCCTGTCAAACGGTATCGCAGATAGTCTTTCGGTAGAAGAAAAACATTAGCTTTTTCAAATAAGTCTGGTTCATGCTCCTTCACCCACAGTAGCTTGGTTAATGTAAACCCTTCTAAAACTGGATTTTTAGTGATTTTCAGAACCTTATCCCGACCAGCTCGATCATAAATCTGCTTACATTGCTCAGTGGTTCTAGTATCATTCCATAATATACTATTTCTAAGCACATTCTTATTATCATCTAGCAGAACTAATCCATGCATTTGTCCAGAGAAGCTCAAACCAACAATTTTACTAGGCTCATCATCAAAGTGGTCCACTAACTCCTTAAGGGCTTCTATTGTTTTCTCAACCCATTCCTCGGGATCCTGCTCACTATAACCTGTTTGAGGCTGTAGTAATGGGTAGGATTTAGAAACCTCTTGAATAATCTCCCCGTCCTGCCTAGCTAATAAAACCTTTACAGCACTTGTTCCTAAGTCAACGCCTATCACATAGTTCATTCAACCACCCCCGTGCTTTTCTATTATTCTACACCTTTACACCGGAGCAAGTCTCTATTAAATAACGATTTATTACTCCTTTAATCGCCTCTTGTCGGCCTGACTTATTCTTAATCTCTCCTTGCTCTAAAGCGTATTGCTCTAGAGTATGAAAGCTCGCTTTACCTTCAACGATCTCAAGCCCAATGCCCTCTGAATAGCTACTGTAACGATCCTCAATAACGTTCTCCAACACTTTATCTTCGATGAGTTGAGCAGCGATCTTCGCTCCGATAGCAAAGCTATCCATCCCTGCAATATGAGCATGAAATAAATCCTCCGGCTCAAACGACCCTCTTCTTACCTTTGCATCAAAATTAAGTCCACCTGATCCAAGTCCACCATTTTTCAAAATCTCGTACATCGCTAAGGTTGTTGAATAAAGGTCAGTGGGAAACTCATCCGTATCCCAGCCTAGCAATGTATCCCCCTGATTTGCATCAACTGAGCCAAGCATACCATGTGTTCTAGCAACGCGAAGCTCGTGCTCAAACGTATGTCCCGCTAGAGTTGCATGATTGGCTTCTACATTAAATTTAAAGTAATCCTTCAGTCCGTAGGATTGTAGAAAAGCTAGACCAGTCGCAACATCAAAGTCATACTGATGCTTTGTTGGCTCTTTTGGTTTTGGTTCAATAAGAAACTGACCTTTAAAACCGATCTCCTTTGCGTAATCAATAGCCATATGGAAGAAGCGTGCAAGATTGTCTAACTCAAGCTTCATATCTGTATTTAGAAGGGTTTCGTACCCTTCACGTCCACCCCAAAAAACATAGTTTTCTGCTCCAAGCTCTAGGGCAATCTCAAGCCCTTTCTTTACCTTAGCTGCGGCATGCGCAAAAACGTCTGCATTTGGAGAAGTGGCTGCTCCATGAACCCACCGAGGATGAGAAAATTGATTAGCCGTGTTCCATAAAAGCTTCGTTTTGCTGCTTTTCATATGCTCCTTAAGTAATGCAACAATTTGATCGAGATTAGCAAACGTCTCTCTTAGTGATCCTCCTTCTGGTGCAATGTCCACATCATGAAAACAATAAAAAGGAACCTGTAGCTTTTCAAACAGCTCAAATGCTGCTTCCACCCGAGACTTCGCTAAATCCATTCCATCATATTGATTCCAAGACCGTTGCATCGTACCTTGACCGAAAGGATCACTACCATCCCCAACAAACGTATGCCAATACGCTACAGAGAAGCGAAGCAGCTCCTCCATCGTTTGCCCCTGAATTTCCTCGTTTGGATTGTAATATTTAAAGGCAAATGGGTTCTCTGAATTTGGCCCTTCATATTCTATCTTTTGAACAGACTGGAAAATCTCCATCTCAATTCCTCCCAAAATTAAATTATTTTTTACATACGTTAATCTAATGTATAAATATCTGGACGACTCAGCTTACAACCTGATGACAGTACAACATTTATTCTTGGCCAGCCACTTTGAGAGCATGTAATAATTTCAGGACCTGATTCTGATGTCAGAATCGTATCCTCGGATTTAGTACCTTGAATAGAAGGATTCCAAGCAAACGCTTGGTTAAGCTGTATAGTCTCGGTGCTAGTAGGAGTAATCAAATAATCTCGGTTCTGATAGCCTATCGCTCCTCCCTGATGATGTAATCTCCATTCATCTGCATAGCCAGCTTCTGCATATAGTACTTTTACCTGCTCAAATAATGCTTTGGTTGAGGCTCCGGCTTGAGTTGCAGTAATCATCTCAGCATCAATTCGAGCCGTATGCTTGAAGCGTTCTTTAGCTTCACAAGGATTTTTTACGTAGATCATTCTAGTCAAAGCAACAATTAGCCCTTTGTAGCTTACGCAGGATACGACCATGCATTTTTCAGTAAAAATTTTAGCTGTAGCAATAGGATGACGGTAGATATCGATTCTATCATCACAGCCTACTAGGGTTACCGTTGGTGTTAATCCAGCAGAAAGGTAAGCTTGATTTAATCCTGCAGCGATATCCCTTTCCGATTGTCCAGGCTTTATTCCCATACAGAAACTCTCTAAAATATCCGTTGCTAGCTCACCAAAATACAGATATCGTTCAAGCTCCAAGCTAGTTAATGAATAACGTAATTGGTTGAGTGCCTCTGTTTCGTCAACTGTACAAGATGAGGTATGATCAGAAGCTATCCTCCCATTTGGAACAGCTTTTCTTAAGGCATCCTCAAGGGATTCAAACCAAGAGTATTCCATGATATCTACAGGCAGATCATACAGCTCTTCCTCCAGTATCCTGCGCTTTTCTATGGTATTAGTAACCAAGCAGAAACGATTCTCTGTTACTAGGATTCCACATTCCCCTTTCATCGTATTGTAAGCCACACCATTATATCCACCACTGGTAAGCCACGAGAAGTGATCTCTACGTTGAAGATAGACCGCAGCATAATTCTTTTCATCTAGGAAAAGCTTTCTTACCTTACTTACCTTTAACTCAATATCCTTTCTTACAACCATACGATTTTCTTTGATTTTCCTCACCTCGCTTTCTTAGTTTATTGAATAAACTAAGTATAAATATTATTTGAAAGCGTTGTCAATATTGTTTTGTTTAGATTTTACTTAAATTATTTTAGCTAACTAACCCTTACAATCCTAGATTGATATATGCTACTATGTTTAAAGGATAAACAGATTAGAAATAGGTGATGTATGATGAATCTTATGACAGGAGATCAGCTCCTCATCAAAAAAATTAATAAATCTATAGTGCTCCAGCTTTTAAGGGATAAGTCTCCCCTTTCCCGTGCCGATATCTCTAAGCTTAGTGGGCTTAATAAAGCCACCGTTTCAAGTCTAGTACAGGAATTAATCATGGAACAGCTTGTCTACGAAATTGGCGAAGGACAATCTAGTGGTGGACGTAAGCCTGTCATGCTTTTTTATAACCATCTAGCCGGATTTTCTATCGGTATTGATTTAGGAGTAAAGGATATCCTTGCTGTGCTTACAGACCTTCAAGGGAACATTATTTATGAACATGATATTTCACTAAATCAAGCAGATCCAGAATATGTTCTTGAGCAGCTTAAGGTGGTCATTCAACTTCTCATTGGAAAAGCTCCTTCTAGTCCTTATGGAGTAGTAGGTATTGGAGTGGGGGTACCGGGAATTGTAGATAAGGAAGGAACGATTTTATTTGCTCCAAATCTAGGCTGGAAAAACATTGATCTTAGAACTCCTCTTTTTGAGGATTTCCAAGTACCTATTATTGTTGAAAACGAAGCGAATTCCGGTGCCTACGGAGAAAAGCTATATGGAGCAGGGAAAAACTCTGAGCATCTCATCTATATCAGCTTTGGTAGTGGAGTGGGAACAGGTGTGATGATTGACAACAAGCTTTTTAGAGGGGCAGCCGGTTTTTCAGGTGAAATGGGTCATTTTACGATTGAAGCGAATGGCAAGAAATGCAGCTGTGGAAACCGTGGGTGCTGGGAGCTCTACACATCAGAAATAGCGTTACTCGAGCAAGCTAGACACTTACAGATTGTAGAAAATCAAGGTTTTGAAGGTCAGCCATCTCTGACATCTTTATCAGATATCACTACACTAAAACGCGCTGCCGAGCAAGGAAATCGTGAGGTGATTCAGCTTTTTAACAGAGTAGGTGAATATATTGGCATCGGGTTCGTAAATCTAATCAATATGTTCAATCCGGAGCAGCTTATCCTAGGAAATCGCTATGCGACCTTGGAAAAGTGGCTTGAACAGCCTATCAAACGTATCTTGGAACAGCGTCTTCAGTCCTATGCCTATGCTAACGTTCAAATTAGCTTTTCTCGCCTAGAGCAGCGTTCCGCTGTTTTGGGTGCAGCCGCTTTTGCTACAGCTCACTTTTCTGATCAGCATAAAGCGACTATACAAGCATAACTCAGCAAGCTCTGAACGTAAGCTTCTTATTAAGTAACAATACATTAAACTGTATAGTTAGGTCAGATTATTAAAAATCATAGGAATCGTAATGGAGCAATTTATTTGTATCAATATCATGATGATTTAGATTAGCTATCTTTCCCTGCTCACTAACTGTATAAGCAAGCTGTCGAATAGATTCTCTTTCAACATATTGATATTGAATATGTGGTTCATCTTCAAAAATGACCCAAACACTTAATAACGGTAGCTTGCCAAATGCTCCATTAACACTTTGGAGCTCATTTTGTTGGTACCCTTTTTCTTCTACAAGGTAATTAACTACGCGATTTTCTAATACATGGAGATTGTACTTTATGAGAGCATAAGGAATTATTAGGAGCAGTATGATAAGAATTATAAAAGAATATAAAAAACTTTTTTTTGTTTTTATTTTCATTAGCCTATACCCCTAATAATAATTAATTATATTAGAAATAGATAATGTCTCTCAATATCTATATCTGAATCTCAAGGCTTCGGTAGACTTAATCTGAATGTAGCTTGAGTGTTAATGGCTACTAGATGTTACAGAAAAGGATCGTTTTAAGCTGTATGTAGCATAAAACAATCCTTTTTTCTCTTTCGGCATATGATCTAAATCCTAAGATAGCTGTTTACCTTCCACAAGAAACTGATTATAGCAATAGTTAATGATCTCTCTTCGACGAATAATTCCAATAAATACTTTGTTATCGTCTACTACTGGAACAAAGTTCTGCTCCACCGCTAGAGAAATCAATCCCCCCATATCCGCATTAATCGGAACTGGCTTTATCTTTTTACGCACAGCAATTTCATGCACACGGATTTGATCCGTTTTTTCGAAAGTTAAATCGCCAGCCTCCTTAATCCGTCTGAGTAGGTCCCCTTCGGTTAAAGTAGCTACATACTTCCCTCTTTGATCAATAATAGGTAATGCCGTATATCTATGATAATCGAGTTTCTCTAACGCCTGTCTCATCGTTGATTCCGGGTGAATATACACAACCTCTTCTTTAGGTAAAAGGAAAAAAGCTACATTCATATATATCATCTTCCTTTACAATAAGTCTGTAGTTCTTTTCCCGTTAGACAGCTACTACCATTATTTTTCCATAAAAGAAAATAATAATCATGATTCTTGTTAGATTAACTGACACCACATTTATTAAAAAGTATAGAATCTAAACTATTGTCTAATTTAATAATATGGAGAAATCATTAGATATATAATAACCCCTGTTAAACTAACATATAACCATAAGGGTAACGTCCAACGGGCAATCTTCCGATGCTTCGGAATTTGCATGTTTAAGCCTCTTGCAACTGTAAGTAATGCTAACGGAACAATCGCTATGGCTAATAAAATATGTGAGATCAGTATGAAGAAATAGATCCCACGAACGATTCCTTCTCCACCAAAAGGAGTGGAATCTGTAATAAAATGATAAACCACGTAATTCACTAAAAACAATGCTGTCGTAATAAAAGCAGCCATAGAAAAGCGCTTATGCAACACTATGTTCTTCTTCATTATAAAGTAATATGAGGCCAATAGAAACACAAAAGTAAAGCTGTTAAAGATAGCATTAAACATCGGCATAATAGACAAATCTAGATGACTTAGCTTATCGTAGCTAGGTAACAAGAATAAAATGGCAATCAGTACATTAATACCAATAGATAACGCAATAATTAAGGGAGTATAGTTTTTTACTTGAACAGCTTTATGACTTTCTTCATTTGGTTTTGCATTGGTCTGCTTCACTTGAGCAGGATTATTCTTAGACATACCTTCGACTCCTCTATAGTTATTCCATTCTTAGCATAGACAACTATAGTAGGAATTACAAGTGTACTCCGGTATTCTTTATTACATCTTTTAGAACTTTTCCCTCCAATCATTTCCTCCAATACTCTCTATTCCCCAGATTCTAGATTTAAAACGTAAAATACAAGTCAAAGAGCTAGATTTTGGAAGAATCTCTGATCAACACTCTTACAGCACCATTCTACAATTGCATTCCTATCCAATAGTAGATATTCCTGAGCTCCACGTTTACAAAGCTATAAAATGGTCAAGAATGCTACTAGCAACATCTGCTCTACACATCATTGTATTCAACAATCGTAAGGAGGTATTCCCATGACTTTATATTGTTGCCCATCCTGTCAAAGTAAATCAAGATTTAATGTCATTAATCAGGTTGTGACTCCGATTAAGGTGAGCTGGCCTACTGGTGAAACCGAAGTTCTTGAACAATTAGAACCGTATCATGTTCAGTATCAGGGTCCAGAAAACCGAATTCAGTGCGGAAGCTGCGGGCTCATTGAAGACGAGCTACGTTTTGAAAAAATGGCTCAAAGAATGAAGCCACAATAAGGTTAATGGCTTTACGAAGGTTAATTAATGGATACCGTTAGCTAAAGTCAGTCCATAGATCGTCAAAGCTAAGCTGCTCAACGTTAACATCCTCTAAATTGCTTAAGCGTACACCGTATAGATATAAGGGAATCTCAAAGATATAATCGTTATAGAGTATTTCTATCTGTTTTAAAATTTCTTCTTTTTTGTTAGTTCCATCTGGCAAGGTTATACTCTTTGTATGGGAGCGTTCACCACGTTCGAGCTTATACACAATAGAGAGAGTTCTTGCCTTTTTCCGTTTCTCCTGTAGCTTCTCAGCCAAACGTTCAATCATAGCCTCAGATGTGCTCAAAATAATTTCAGGACTAGAAGTCATTTCTACAAAAGTTGTTTCCTTCCCTATTGACTTATTACCCTTCACTCTTTCAGGATCCACCACATCAGAGCTTTGACCTAATGCAGCTCTCTGTAACAGCTCTCCCCTCATGCCTAAAAGTAGCTTTAGCTTATACGCATCAACCTTAGCTAAATCTCCAATCGTAACAATATCGTTCCGTTGGAGCTTTTCTGCTGTCTTTTGACCACAGCCATGAAGTCTATAAACAGGTTGGGGATGAAAATAACTACAGTATTGCTTTACCCCCATTTGGACTACACCTCTTGGCTTTTTCACATCAGCTGCCATTTTTGCAACAATTCGATTTGGTCCTACTCCTATGGAGCAAGGCATATGTAGCTTATCCCATAAGGTCTGTTGAATAAAAGCCGTTATCTGCTTAACACTCATTCCATCCTCAACACGTTTCGTAATGTCTACGTACGCTTCATCAATAGAAGCAACCTCCGTATCTCCAATTAAGCGTAGAAAATCCATAATTTTAGCTGAATAGGACGCATACAAACCATGGTCACGCAAGACAAAAATCCCTTGAGGACAACGCTTTTTAGCTTCATAGCTGCTCATTGTTGTGTAGACACCATACTTCTTAGCTTCATAGCTAGCCGCTACAACTAGGCCTCTTCTTTGGTTCGCTAAAGAACCACCAACAATAACGGGTTTACCTCGTAAAGAAGGCTCCACACTTTGATGGCAGCTGGCAAAAAAAGAATTCATATCTGCTAATAAAATGGTTTTTATTTTACCCATAGTATCTACACCTCGGTTGCTCTGAGACTATCTTATACATGCTTAAGACTAAAGCTCATTCGACACTAGACTACCTCTATAACCTACAATTAATCTGCTCTCTAGACCGCCTCTATTTTTCCACTCTACCCTTATATTTTCTCTAACTATTTGCTATATGATTCCTATTCGATGAAGGCTATAAAGCAACAAGGGTAACACTAACAAACAAACCAAATTAAAACTAAGATTTTGCCGAGCAATGGTCCATGGAGACTCGTCAGTTATGCTAGAAACCATAAGAATGGATCCCGAAAAAGGAGATAATGAAGTAGCCAAGCCCCAAGCCATTAGTAAATTTGCTGCTAGAAACACAGGACTAACACCCAGTACACTCGGCTCTAGAGAGCTTCCTATTCCAACAACGACAATAATGGGATGAATCCCAATAGCAGCCAAGGTGACAGTAAAAACAATAATTAATAAAGCAAGCAGATAGGTCATCTCAAATGAAAATCTATAAATTAATGTGGAGATTATTTCTCCAACATTCGTATACGATATAGCCATCCCGAAAAATCCAGCACTAATAAAAACAACCACTTCATTTTTTAGCCTAGTGAATGAGCCTTTAATATACTCGACTACAGAATGAATAAAATCCTGCAAAATACCAATTCTTATAGCCCAAGCTAGCGGGTAGAAAACAGCCATAAGCGAAACCACCGTTAACATACTTAATTCAGTAAGCATATCGAAGGTAAAGGACAAAATAATTAAAACAGATGCCCAGATGGCTAATGATTTTATCTTACGTGAAATATCCATTTCATTATAGCTTGCTTTATCCATGGGTGCTCTGCTAAACGAATCCTCATGAAATTGAATCCTTTTAAAAAATACTGTGGCCAAAACACTATAAGCAATAGCCAGTAGGAGACCTACCCAGCCTACCTCAACCCAAGACAAATCAAACAAGACTAAAATCAGACCAACATTAACAAAATAAGGGGACCAAAACATACAAAAGGTAAACGCCCTTAACAGAACAACCCCCATCTTCTTCTGTTCAAAAGAGGGGAAGCTTTCCTGAGCAATTCGGTAAATAAGTGGGAGACTGCCTAAGTTAAGAATAAGACCCATTGAAGCTGTTAATAAAGCACTCCACCGGTATGGGTGAGCCTCTTTCCCCTGCTGTAGCTGCATAAGTTTATATTTTAAAGCTGTTAAATACCCACCCGCTGAAATCACAATCCCTATGAGCGGAACTACAAAAAACAAAGTGAGGAGATTGATGTTCTGACCAAAGCCCTCAATTACAACCCATGGATCAATACGATACATCAAAAAAATTAGGAATCCACCAATCAGAAGAAGGATGACAGCAATCTGATTTCCTTTCCTTACAGAAAACACTCCGAAGACGAGCAGAATGATGGTAAGGAGACTATATACTCTCTCAAGCCATATAGAGGGCACAAACACATGCACAAGATATAGGATAGCTATAGAACATGTAATGATTCCTAATAACATGGTAAGACGATCCTTAAACGTGACGGATGATCGGTCTGTATCTTGGATTGTTCGTTGTCTATCTGTAGGAGTCACAAACCATCTCTTCCTTCCCTCTCCATATTGATATATTTAATCAGTATCCATTCTTTAATTGCTTTAATTCCAAGCGCTCAATTCTCCTCTGGCATTCCTTCCCATCTTCTGTTCTACTTTTTCGAAGGAATGCCGCCCTGTTTTTCCAGTGCTCATAGGCTTTAGCTGCATAGTATAAAGCCTGCTCATAATCCTTATATTGATGCTCATACAGCTTAGACAGTTCAACATAAACATCTACTGAATCAGTATGAGTAGAAAGCTCCTCCCATAGCTTTTTAGCTTGGGTATAATTTTTATCCTTTTTGTAAAGCATCGCCAATAAGTGCTTTGCCTTGTTAGAGTGGGGGTGATCATCCTCTGCGAGACTTTGATACAAAAGCATCGCATGCTCCGTCTCTCCCACAGCTTCATACCATCTACCTACCTGAAACAATTCTTCGGGAGAACAAACCGTGTAATTAATATCTAGAAGAATACGTGAAATATGAATATACAGGCTGATTAAGGAGCATACATCTAACTCATTATGTTTGACGATTCCCTCAATAACGGTAGGATCTTGAGTACGCAAATAATCAAAATAGAGCATTGGAGCTAAATAGCCTGGTGTATCCTCTTCTCTTTCTATCCCTAAAATATGATTCTCAACCACTCCCAGACGGCAGGAAGGCAGTGTATCCTTCCATAGTCTCCGACTGGCGTGAAGTAAATCAAAATGACCAAAGCTTGGTAGCTTAGGCAGGCGTTCACGGATCAGTGTATGTCTAGTTTTGACCTGAGGCCAATCAAATGCTTTACCGTTATACGTTACCAAGCGGTGTATATCATTTATATCGGTTAAAAAATGGTGATATAAAGCTAATTCACAGGATGGATCAGAAAGGAAAAATTGCTTGACCTTTACCTTATCCTGTTCGACCTGACTATAGCCAAGCAAGAAAATGGTGTTTCCTGTTCCCCCTCCAAGTCCTGTTGTTTCCGTATCAAAAAAGTACAGATCCTCTAACCTTAAGGATCTAGATGATAAAGGATGAGAGAGACGCTCTTGATTCCATCTCTCCACAATTTCCTCTAGTTCACTATAGGAGTACCTCCCGCAATACGTACTAGTAGAATAAGAAACCTCTCTAATCCACGTATGCTGATCCTCATAAACGTGTGGCTTAAACTGAAGCTTTTCCCACTCCTTAGTATGAGTAGGACTAATGTCAGGCTCACTAAGACTTTGTTGTGGGAAAGAACCGCCACTCAGCTCTCGCAAAGGAGAATGACTGCCACTTATACCTTGTTGTGGCGAAGATGTGCTATCCTTCACGCTATTTTCTTCAGTTTGATGCAGCCTTAAATGACCCTTTAACCGATTGAGCTTGCCCTTGAGCGACATTTGTATCACCTTCTCCCCTTACATGGCGCAGCATGCGTAGAGCTGCTAATTTTATGTTCTCTTCATGCTCTACCGATCCGATACAGGATGGACAGCCTACTGTACAAGGACAGCTTTGAAGGACATACTCTGCTTGATCCAGCACCGTATGAATTTCTTGATAGATTTGCTGGCTTAGACCGATTCCACCAGGATAGCGATCATACAGGAAAATCGTTGGACGATCAGAATGGACCGCCTTGATTTGTGGCACCACATGTAAATCATTCGTATCACACATGACAAAGATCGGGGCAACATGTCTCAGCACATGAGCTAGCCCTGTTAACCCATGCTCTAATGTATCCTGACCTAGCTCCTCTACCCAGCTCATAGGAAAGCTAATCCACGCCGAGCTTGTATGTAGCTCCTCCTCTGGAAGATGAATCGGACCCGAACCAATATTGTCATGTGTTTCAAATTTGATCTTTTTAAATATCGTAGCCATTGCGTTGATCATCACATCTCCATAGCATACTTCAGTAGGGCCATGTCCTTTTTGTTGATCAATTTCTAGCACCTTCAATTGAACAGCTAGGTTAGCGTCTGTGAAATAATCGACATCCACCTCACGCACGAACGCCTTTTTCTCCTCATAGTCTAGCTTCTCAACCTGATACTGTGTCCCTTGATGCAAATAAATCGCTTCATCATGAAGCAGAGTCATCGCACTAAAACGATCCATCTCCCCTATCACTTGGACATTGGCTACATCCGTTTGATCAATAATAATGACGTTCTCCGAGGAGGCTGATCGTAAGCTTACGTTGTGGGCAGGAAAGGAATCATTCATCCAATACCAGCTATTTCTTCTATAGTGTAGCACCTGCTCCTCTGTTAGAAACGTTAGAATCTCTTCTACCTCGAGTCCATCAAATGTCTCCCCCACCTTAAAAGGGAGTTCAAACGCTGCACATTTTAAATGATCCACAAGAATAATCAGATTATCTGGAGCGATTTGGGCCTGCTCAGGAGATCGATTAAAGAAATACTCAGGATGCTGAATCACATATTGATCCAATGGCGTAGAGCTAGCTACCATTACCACAACAGATTCATCCTGCCTTCTTCCAGCTCTCCCTGCCTGCTGCCAGGCGCTAGCAATAGAGCCTGGATAACCATTTAGCACACATACCTGAAGCTGTCCAATATCTACACCAAGCTCCAAGGCATTCGTACTAACGACTCCCATAATATCTCCTTTACGAAGCCCTTTTTCAATCTCTCTGCGTTCCTTGGGCAAATACCCCCCTCGATATCCTCTGATCGATTTAGGACCAAGCTCCCGCTGAACGAGCTGCTGCAAATAATTAAGCAGAATTTCAACTCGTACTCTGCTTCTAGCAAAAACGATCGTTTGAATTCTATTTTTTAAAAATAGCTCTGCTATTTTCCTAGTTTCTAGTGTTGCACTTCTCCGGATATTCAAGGGCTTGTTCACAACGGGAGGGTTGTAAAAAACAAAATGCTTTGTCCCCGTAGGAGCACCATTATTATCAATCAGCTCCATAGCTGTTCCAGTCAGCTTTTCAGCAAGCTCCTTTGGATTTGCAATGGTTGCTGACGTACAAATAAACTGTGGCTTGCTCCCGTAAAATTCACAGATGCGCTTCAATCTACGCAATACATTGGCAACATGGCTACCAAAAACCCCTCGATAAATATGTACCTCATCAATGACAATGTATTTTAGGTTTTCGAATAAAGCGACCCACTTCGTATGATGAGGTAAAATAGCCGCATGTAGCATATCGGGATTTGTCATAACAACATGGCCTGCTTTTCGTACAACCTGCCTTATATTAGCCGGAGTATCCCCATCATAAGTGTAGCTATTAATTGGAACACCTAACTCATCTATAAACTCATTTAATTCGCTTTTCTGATCCTGAGCCAAGGCTTTCGTAGGGAACAGATACAAAGCCCTACTTTCAGGCTTGCGTAAAATCGATTCTAAGACAGGCAAATTGTAGCAAAAGGTCTTCCCCGAAGCAGTTGGTGTAACAGCAACAATATTTTCCCCTGCCTCCGCTAGCTCAAACGCTGAAACCTGGTGCGTATATAAGGCATGAACACCTCTACTCTCAAGAGCTGTTCTAATCCGTTGATCGAGAGCCACGGGAAAGTCCCCCACTTTTGCTTCTCTTGGGGGAATCGTCTGCCAATGAGCAATATTTTCTTTAATATCCTGCTCCTCGTTCATCATCTTCATGATTTCTACAATGCTTTGCTTCTTCATCCGATCACTCCTCATTCTCTCTCTATTGTATCGAATGAGTGTTCGTTTCGCAAATGAACTTTTTCTATTTCATAGTCTTCTCTCTTAGCTAGATGTGCTATGATTTAAGAAGAATAATCACAGACGAGGTGAAGAAAATGAAGGTTTTTATCTCAGTAGACATGGAAGGAATATCTGGAGTAGCAACAGGCCAGCAGATGCAGGACCCTGAATACGGACGTTTTAGAAAGCTTATGACACAGGATACAAACGCAGCCATTGCAGGAGCATTTGAAGCAGGTGCAACGGAGGTTCTCGTAGGAGATTCTCACGGTAATATGTCGAATATTTTAATAGAAGAGCTCGATCCGAGAGCTAGATTAATTTCCGGGAGCAATAAGCTGTTATGTCAGATGGAAGGTATTGATGAAACGTTTGATGCCGCCTATTTTGTGGGCTACCATGGGCGTGAAGGTGGCTCCGAAAGAGCAGTCATTAACCACACAATTTCTGGACTATGTGTGACTGAGATCAGAATTAACGGTCGACCTGTTGGAGAAGCAGAAATCAATGCTGGAATTGCTGGTTACTATGGAGTGCCTTGTGTATTAATAACCGGAGATGATGTCCTAGCAGAAGAAGTAAAGGAAACATTACCAGACATAGAAGCAGCTATTGTAAAAAGAGGCATCGATCGTTTTACAGCAGAGCTTTTGTCCCCTCAGCATGCTCAGGAGATTATTAAAGAAAAAGCTAAGCTAGGTCTACAAAAAGCCAAGAGTATAAAACCCTATCAGGTAGCAGGGAAGGTTACCTTCGAAATTGAGTTTAAGCTGACCAATCAGGCTCAAATGTGTACACTTTTCCCTACTGTAGAGCTCATTAGTCCAAAAACAATTCGTATTGAAACGGATGATTATGTAGTGGGTTACAAGCAGCTTTGGGGCTGTCTGATTCTTGGGATGAAAGCGACTAGAAGTGTGTTGGGTGGATAAAATGACAAAGAAAAGAAAGGGAAACAATTGGAATTTCTTATCCACTTGTTTCCCTTTCCTCTTCATAAAAAGTTTGCCGAAACTTGTAGAATCAATTAATGCTAGTACCACAAGGCTGGAGAGCAATGTTGTAAATGCCATAGTGTACCTCACCCTCTTTTGTTGTTATACCCGCTGGCAATACTCCATCAATCATCCTGGACCCAAGCGGAACGTCTTCTCACAAACGGCCTTCGCACCATCTCCTCGCGACCTGTGAGTCGCTACTACTTCTTCGTCATAAAGAATAGTACAGCTTATCCAACTGGCATCGTCATCTATTCTTGCCTTGACATGAGTGGAAGTCAGCGGTATGAACGCGTCTTTTTGGACGGCAAATTCCTCTCTATAGGGAACTTCGATGGAATCAAAATAAATACTTTCAGGATTTTTACGGGCATTTATTTCCACCTCAAGGTCAACTACCGAATCGCCATCACTTTCCACGAGCACCTCAACGATTATTACATCCGAGTCCTTATTAACATCTTTTTTTGACTCTTCACCTTTAATTCCATCTATTGTGTCTTTTGCTATTCCGCAACCTGAAAATATGACCAGTACACCTACTAGTAAGCCTAGAAGCCAAGTATTTTTGCTTATAATCCGCGTTTGTTTACCTTTATTCATATCCGTTCTCCTCTCTCTGTTTTAGCTGAGCATTTTATCTATATAGGACATTAACTCGCTATCCATGCCCATTACTACTGGCTCTCTTTGCACCATCTGTCGGTCTTATGAGTTCCCAATATTTATTGAGTAGCTTTTCATCACCATCAAATAGATCTAATGCCTTTTCAAACAATTGGCAAGCAATGACCAGGGCTCTGAAGAATATGGAGATGAAGGCATCATACATCGTACTTGTTGAAAAATTGTTAAAAGCTCTTCCATCGTTTATCATTACTACCGAGAACAGGTAGACGGTTAAGAACGTCCATTTCCCTTGAAGTTTATGGTAAATCATCACTAAATTCGGCTGGTATTATACCTTCTACAAGAGGGCGATCATTTAATAAGTGCGGGTTGTAACAATTCAATTTGTTCATAGTAATAAAGTGTTCTTTTGCTAATATTTGCTTTTTTCGCTAATTCTCCAATTCGGATCATTGTTTACTGCTCCTTCCTCAAATTATTATAAACGATAACGTATACGTTACTGTAAAGTCATTAACTCTTGAATTATACCTATGTGCTCAAAAAAGGGGATGAATTAAAGCAGCAAATATCACGTTTGCTTAAAATGGCAAGCAGGGCAAGTGTATTGACACTTGCCTATTTGCTTGTGGGGAGTGCCTTCCCCAAACCCTGCAACTTCGGGTCAAATTGGTCCGAAGTCGGCGCTTCGCACCTCATGTGATGGCTTTGTCACCATACTGGATATTCTTTGTAAGATGAAGGGGTCAAGCTGACCCGAAGTATCGCAATCCAGGCACAGAAATACCGCCCTGCTTGTCCAATGGGGCGGTATCCTGTGTAATGCCTACAATGATGACCCCATCCAGGTACATGCTCTGACCGAACAAGCGACACTTTAGTTTAATAATTGTAATGTTCGCAGATAAAAATTATTTTTATGTATTGCGAAGGACGCTACGTAACAAGTTATTATTGATATCATAGTAATCAAAAAACAAGTATATATCTTTTCTTGGAGTGATGATATGGAACTTACTGTCGGAAATTTCGCTAGATATGTAAAAACTACCTTAAGGACACTTAGACATTATGAACAAATTGGACTTCTTGTTCCTAAGATGAAAAACCGCCTAAATCAAAAAGTTTATTCAAGAGATGAATTGAAAAAATTTTATAATATTCAGCTGCTCAAAAGTCTGAACATGCCTTTACACGAAATCAAACAACGACTTGAAAACCCAAAGTATTCTTTTAAAGATATGTTAGAAGTGCAAGAGGCTGTGCTCCTTGATAAGAAAGAGAAAATAAATATGTCATTGGAAATGATCAATAGAATTAAGAATTTAGTTATTGAAACTGGTCATTTAAAAACCGACGATCTGATGCTACTCATGAATTCAATTCGACTAGAAGAAGATCAAAGAGTAATTTTAAATCAATACTTCTCTTCAAATACCGTAGATACTATTATGCCAAAAGGTAAATCCCAACAAAAAGAGTTGGATAGGCTAAATATGAGATTGTTATCTTTTGTTCAATCAGCCATACAAAACGGACTTAGCCCTGAAAGTGATCAAGTGCAAAGAGAATTAAAAGAACTATTAAAAAAGCTTCCTCTACCTATAGACGAGCTTTCTAATACAAATAATAATTTCGATGAACAATTAGAAATCTTTCAAGCTCTACTTCCAGTTGATATGGTGGAATTTGTAAAAGAAGCGATGCAAGCTCTTTATAAAAAGCATAAGGAAGAATAAAGGGGGAAGTGAAACTATGAGCGAATTAAGTACTAAGCAACATAATAAGCTTTTAATTCAAATTGTGTTAGGTTTAATGCCTTTCTTCATATTAGGTTTAATTCTTATAGCTATTTTTAAATGGAAAGAGATTATACCCTTTATTATTTCGTTGTTTACTCCTAATGATTTATCATATCTTTCAGTAACCTTACTTGGCTTAATTGTTGGTGCAATCATAGTGATCATTACCGTCTGCCTTATTATCATGACCAAAACGGAACTACCCCAAAGTGATAGTGCAGAAATAATAAATAAACTAATGAAGACACATAGTGGTATTGCTGTAAGTTCAATAGGAGGAGGTTTTTTTGAAGAATTTTTCTTTAGGGGTGTTTTGATTGGATTGTTTATTGGTTATTCTTATGTCATTGATTGGGTCGTAATTTTTCTAAGTACCTTTCTATTTTGGATCATCCATTTACCTCAATATAAAGGGGTATACTTAGCATATTTAGGTGTATTCATAAATGGACTAATATTTGCTTTATTGTTTTACTTTACTGGTTCATTAATTCCGGCAATAATTGCCCATGCCATTTATAATCTTGGGATAGGGATTTACTTTATAAAAAAGTAGCTAAAAAATTATTAAAGTATCGCCCTCTAGATGCCTTGTGGTTATTATTCTAAACAAAGGAAAGGAAAAGGTTCTATATTAAGAGCCCTTTCCATAGCTTCCTTTATAGCTTCTCCTGAACAGACCTTACCTTGTCCTGCATGTTCACTGCCTTGTCCCTGCGATCATCAATTCGAATATTTGTCGCTACTCTTTGAATCCCTTCTTTGAAAGGAACCTCATGAATGGCTTGAATGACTTCAAACAAATCACTTAACTCCCCTTCTAAAATGGTACTCATTGGTGTTAGTTGAACCTTCACCCTATCTTCATACTGTTTAAGAGCCTTATGAATATGAACAACATAATCCTTTACACTTGGTCCTTCTGTTCCTATTGGAACAATGGTTATATCAACAATTGCCATGTCATCCATCCTCCTTATTATCTTGTTTAAAGTTTAGCTTCAACCTACACGATAGAATATCGTTCACTTAAGATTGAAACGACTAAATTATAGCACAAGGCTATCATTTTTATTGTTCTATTTATCACATGTACCCGTCTCTATAGCTTTAAAACATTAGCTTCAGTAACAAAATTCTCACATGCCCACTGTCCTTCTTTCTCAAAGTACCTGATTACGTAATTCCGTTCTGTTGGCGGATTTTCTAGCCACTTTACGAGAGTTTGAACAATAGGCTCTTTATCAGGGAAGTGACTAATAAACACCTCACATTGCTCATGAAGCCTCGTTGACCAAATCTGAGAACGAGCCATCACCATTGAATAATAGGTTCGAATGAGCTTACGACAAAAGCCTTGTACAATGGCTTTCCATTCATCGTTTGAAGCAGCTTTTAACCTAGTTATAACCCTAGTGAAAACATCACAGATATCCCCGTTAAAGCTTATAGCTATTTGAGGAGTTAGTTTGTACGGTCCAAAGCGTTCTCCTAAGTCCTCTCCATGTACACAAACACAGATCTCCTTAAGAAAAGCTTGCTCGTCATAATTCTTCGGATCAGTGACATAGTCATAGTAAGTATTTGCTACACCAATATCGCGAACCAAAGAACGATATTTTTGAGACAATTCCAAGGCAAGCTTTTTCAACTCAGCAGATCTATCAGAGCTTAACGGATCATTAAAAATAGCGAGAAGATCCAAGTCTGACTTAATAGCTACCGCATCACCTCTACCTACACTACCGTAAACATAAACACTATGTAATTGCTCAGGAAACGATTGACTAAGTTTCTCGACTGACTCTTGTACGCAAACCATATAGGCAGGCTTAATCTTATCTAAGCTAACGTCACTTATAATAAATCCTTGTTGATCAAGTCCATATCCTGCTTCTAAACTTTCCATAACAATACTCCTCCATATGAGAGATAATCCTTATATAAAAGAATAACCGACAATATATGGTCATTGTCGGCTACTCGATATTTCAAATATACCATAAATAGGATTAATAATGGAAACCCTCTATAATCTATTTACTAACATATTTAAGGAAGCACATTTCCAGCAGCACGGTAAATGCCATACCACTCCTCACGAGTTAACTCAACTTCACTTGCTTTGATGCAATCCTTTAATCTAGCCATATTCATTGTGCCGACCACTGGCTGCATTTTTGCTGGATGACGCAAGATCCAAGCAATAGCAATCGTCGTATTACTCACACCGTATTTTTCAGCAATTTCATCTATCTTTTTATTTAACTCAGGAAACTTATCATTGTTTAAGAACACGCCTTCAAAGAAGCCATATTGGAACGGGGACCACGGCTGAATCGTAATATCCTGTAATCGGCAAAAGTCTAGCACATTACCGTCCCTATTAATCGCTGCGTCATTCTCCATGTTCACGTTAAATCCGTTGGAAATCATATTCGCATTTGTAATACTTAATTGCAGCTGATTTGCAACGATTGGTTGCTTAACAAACTTTTGAAGCAACTGAATTTGCATAGGCGTTTGATTGGAAACACCAAAATGGCGCACCTTGCCTAAGCTTTCTAATTGATCAAACGCTTCGGCGACTTCCTCTGGCTCTACCAAAGTGTCTGGACGGTGTAGTAATAGTACATCTAAGTAATCCGTACGTAAGCGCTGTAAAATACCATCAACAGAAGTAAGAATATGCTCTTTAGAAAAATCAAACATTCCCTCCCGAATTCCACACTTAGACTGTAGGATCACTTTTTCTCGCACATCATCATTCATATGTATGGCTTCAGCAAAAATCTCCTCACTCTTACCAGCTCCATAAATATCTGCATGATCAAAAAAGTTTGCTCCTTCCTCCAGCGCTCCTTGCACAAACTTCTCTGCTGCTTGCTTATCTAAAGAATCTATTCTCATGCAACCTACTGCAATAACAGGCACGTCTAAGTTACTTGATCCTAGCTTAATGGTTCTCATCTATAATTACCTCCTTGAAATAGTAGCGTTATTCTACTCATTCTACATGGCTCTATCGTTTCACACAAGGAGATATGTCTTTTACTAGATTAAAGAATAGACTTTATTTGTTATCTACTCAACATCCACAAACCGAATTTCAGTTCCATCCTCTAAAGAACGCACAAATTGCTCCACCAACTGATAGCAAGCCTCAAAATCCTTCCAATCCATCACTTCTACAGGAGAATGGGCGTAGCGTGTGGGGATGGAAACGACTCCTGTTGGAATTCCACCAAGGCTAGTAGCTAAAGCTCCACCGTCTGTACCAATCCCTGGAAAGACCTCCATCTGGTAGTTTATCTCCTTCTTCTTAGCCACCTCAACCAGACGCTTTCTCACCCAAGGATGAGCTACTAAGCTGAAATCTAGCACTTTAATTCCTGCTCCTTTTCCAAGGGCTAAGGTTCCATCCATCATTTCTTCAAATGTATCACTTACCGCTGTGGTGTCTACCGCTAAAGCTACATCAGGCTGCACATGATAAGCAGCTACTTGTGCTCCACGTAAACCGACCTCTTCCTGTACGGAAAATACGGCGTATACATCTCCTGACGAAGGCTGCTCCTTCAACTCCTTTAGTAGCTCCAATAGAATGGCACAGCTTGCCCTATCATCAAAAGATTTTCCGACCAATCGAGAAACTCCGTCCGCTTGACCGATAAAATCTAGCTCACTATCCCATCCAATAGGTGTACCTACTTCTATTCCCATACTATGTACTTCCTCAGCATTTGAAGCACCTACATCAATATATAGCTGAGCATGCTTCCTAACCTTTTGGGGATCATCATATTTCATAAAATGAGCAGAGATTGTACCAATGACCCCTTTCACATAACCTGTTTCGGTTCTAAGCTTTACCTTTTGAGCTAGTATAATACGATCATCATGTCCCCCGTTTTTCTCAAAGCGGATTAATCCGTTAGGCTCTATTTTCTTAACGACAAAGCCTGTCTCATCCATATGAGCAGATAGCAAAACACTCGGAGCACTCCCTCTCCCCTTTTTCAAAGCAATGACATTTCCTAACGCATCAATACGAACCTCATCTGCATATTTCTTCGCTTCCTTATAGACAAATCTGGCCACTTCCTCCTCAAATCCCGGTGGTCCTATTAGTGAAGTTAGTTGTTGTAGTAAATCCTTCATTTACTCTTCCTCCTTCTGCTTAGATAAGTTTATTAATAGGTTTAACTCCTAAGTGAGATCTTATCTACTAGTTTTAACCATATATAGACATATCCTATTATTCCTTTTCAAGCTCATTATCCCTAATCTGCTGAGCCACCTCTGCTGCATCATTCATGGATACGGTCCAGCGAGATTGACTCGCAAGTCCTTGCTCCACTAGCTGACGTACACCACCTTGATCATGAAACAGAAAAGTCCATGGCGTACTTGAAAGAGCCTTCACCTGTAATTCTGGCACATGGAAATGTTGAGCTAAAAAGGCTTCCGACTCAGCTTCGACAGTTTCTAAGTCATATCGTAAATGAGCGTTAGAAAAATCTAGGCTACTCCCTGTTCCATTTTGAATTAAAACTGTGGCAAAGCACTTCCCTTCATGATTAAAGCCTGTCCGCACAGGAAGGAATCTCACTGCACCAAGCTTCGGAGGGTCTTGTTCATTCATTTGTGTAAATAGGAGCCGATCCTGCTGAGAGATCGCCTTATCCCAGGTTTCTTGTAAGAGGACAGGACATACCTTTGACCGCTCTTGGAACTCCACCCAATCTCCGGATTCAATCCACTTTTCAGGTGGAGTAGGAAAAGCTATATTACAATACAAAATAGCCTTCTCCACAGCTTCCTTCCCTTTATATACGTCTACTTCTATCCTATCGTACAGGTTTTCTTCACGTCCCTGTACATAACCTTCAAGCTCATCCACACCTGGCAAATCTCTCGGGTCTAGTAGATATAGCTCACCTTTCACTTTATATGTTTTGCTTTGATTGATTTCTAATACCGGATAGCCTAATCCTGTGTCAAAAAGCTTCCCATACACCCAACATTCCTGCTCAATACAACTAGAGTGGCGCAGAAAAGCATGATTGTTTTCTCCCTGTCTTAACGTCCCATACACAAATAAATATAAAGGGCTCATCTTTTTTTCTCCTTTTTCGCTTCCTATCTGCAACATAATTCTGACTTCTAAAGTCTAGTTTACTATACTAGAGAAAATTTTACCGCATCTAAAACAGCCAGACTTAACAGCATTTTTCAATTTAACTTTAAAAGGGGGAATAAAAACATGTCGGACAAACAAATTAGAAGAAAAAGCATCTTACTGCTAACAGTAGGAGTATCCGTTCTGACTATGGTTCTTCTATTGTTTATTGTTGAGCAACCACCGTCACCTTCACATTCTACTACATCGAATCCGGACACCTTACAGACTCAAGTACCAGACGTACAGCTTCTTAACGCTTCATCACAAGGTCTACCAGTAGTAGGTTCACAGGAGCAGCTTTATGAACTGGTGAAAAAGGTCTATGATGATCAAAAGGAACCTTGGTTCAAAAACCTATTTGGCAGAACCTTTAACCAAAATGATAGCTCAGGAGCAGAAGAAGAAAGTGGAGCCATAGCTGATACAGCAGCTAACTCCTCAGAATTTGCAGAAACCAACCTACAAGTAGCTGGCGTTGATGAAGCAGACATTGTCAAAACTGACGGACAAAATGTGTACAGCTTTCGTCAAAGTAACACGGGACAGTCTAGCTTACTCGTTTCAAGAGTTTACCCCATAGAGGATATGAGTATTTTACAAGAAGTAGAGTATGAGGAATACTTTTACCCTTTTTCAATGTATGTAGATGAGCAGCATCTTGTTGTGATTGGACAGGAATATCTACCCTACATAGCACAAGGCTATGATAATGATACCGAGCAGGCAACTGAGAACGTGGCTAGAGATTTAATTTCTCCTGCGGGACACTCCATGACCAAGGTCATTGTATACAATAGAGATAACTCAGGAAAGCTACAGACTGAGCGTGAGCTTGAATTTGAAGGTTCGTATCTGTCCTCCCGTAAAATAGACAAGGACATCTATGTATTAACAAACGAGTATTTAAGCTACGTGGAACCACGTACTGGCAGGCTAAAAGAAACAATAGCTCCTCCTACCTACCGTGATACGTCCATCTCTGAAGACTATCACTACATTAGCTATGATCAGATGTTCTATTTCCCTGATCCAAGCATGAATTACCTAAATGTCGCTGGATTCAGTTTAGATAAACCAGAGCAGCCTGTGGATTTGAACGCTTATCTAGGTGGAGGTCAAGACATTTACGGAACCAAAGAGCATTTATTTGTGACTCAATCTAATTATCGTACTTTAGACTCCACTTTAGACTCTAATGCCGTCAGTGCAGATATGGCTGTGAGCAGACCTTTCTTCGGTGGAGGTGTTGAATCGACAACCATCTATAAATTTGCTTGGAAAGAAGGACGTACGGAATTCATTACCCAAGGAGATGTTCCGGGAAGAATGCTAAATCAATTTTCCATGGATGAACATAACGGGCATTTAAGAATAGCCACAACATCCGGAGACATGTGGGCAGAGGATGAAAATCAATCGGAAAATCATTTATTTGTCATGGATCATCAGCTACAAATTGTTGGCCAAATTGATGGTATTGCCCCTGGCGAACAAATTTATTCAGCCAGATTCATGGGAGACCGTGCTTATATGGTTACATTTAGAACAGTTGATCCTTTATTTGTACTTGATCTACAAGATCCAACACAGCCAACTGTATTAGGAGAGTTGAAAATACCAGGTTTCAGTAACTATCTGCATCCCTATGATGAAAATCATGTGATTGGCTTTGGTATGGATACAGAAGAGTTTGTTGAAACAGACTGGCAAGGAAATGAAAGAGAGATGGCCATTCAAACTGGAGTAAAGCTTACTCTATTTGATATTACAGACCCTAATCAGCCAAAGGAAAAGTTTGTAGAGAAAATTGGAGACCAAGGAACATACTCAGATCTGAATCACAACCACAAGGCTCTATTGTTCTCTAAAGAGAGAGATATCTTTGCCTTCCCTATTCAGGTCTATAAAGCTCTACCTAATAACACCAACAAGTCACCATGGCAGGAAACGAAATTTGATTATCAGGGAATCTACATTTATGGCATAAACTCAGATCAAGGCTTCCAGTTAAAGGGCAAAATTAGCCAAATGAGTCAAGAACAAATTCAAAACAACCCATGGGATCATTACGATAGATGGATTCAACGAGCACTTTACATTGAAGATACTGTTTACACCATCTCAAACGGCCGCATCCAAGCAAATGATTTAAATAGCCTGGACTTACTTAATACGCTAGATATGAAATAAAGCATAATTTTGTGGGCAAGGTTTGAGCTTATAAATGATCAATGAATGTTTGATAAAAAGTGACTATTGCTAACCAAAATTTAGCTTCATTTAAAAAGTCCTTAAGAAACACATAACGGTGTGCTCTTAAGGACTTTTTGCAAGACAAGACTAAGCTTCCTCTGCCCACTCTCTTAGCTTTTGATCGGACGGAAGGAAATAAGCAACCACTCCGATAAGGGGCAGGAATCCTGCTGCAATCATAACAGGAGTTAAGGAAAAGATATCAACCAATCCTCCCAATGCTAATGAACCTAATGCCCCCATCCCAAATGCTAAGCCAATCGTTAAACCGGTAACCGTGCCGATTTTTCCAGGGACAAGCTCCTGAGCATATACCACCGTTACAGAAAAGCTAGAT
The DNA here is from genome assembly GCF_030813115.1 of Bacillus horti. NCBI lineage: Bacteria > Bacillati > Bacillota > Bacilli > Caryophanales > Bacillaceae > Caldalkalibacillus > Caldalkalibacillus horti. The sequence continues at coordinate 92,507 of NZ_JAUSTY010000016.1, forward strand.
AAGATAATAAATCCGTTAATTAGGAAAATCGCATACGCCCATTCCTGACTAACATACGGAAGAATCAGGGTTAAAGGTGCTGAACCAAGCATGGAGAAAAGAATAATTTTCTTTTTACCAAAGCGATCAGCTAAAGGACCACCCATAAATGTTCCTACAGCTCCAGCCGCTAAAAAGATAAAAATATAAATTTGTGCCTCCTCAACAAGCAAGCCATACTCCTGCATAAGATAAAAGGGATAATAATTTGTAATGCTAGCATGGTACCAGGAGCGGGCAAAAATGAAAAACAAAAGCAATCCCATCGCTATTCGTACAGCTTTTATCTTCTCAGGATTCACTTTTCTAACCGCTTGTGACTTTTTAGGAGGAGCAAATACATGCATCCTCTCCTTCGCCCACCTTGCTACAAATAGCAATACAATGGAAGCCATTGCAGCAACAAACGTAAACCAAATCGCTCCAAACTGACCAAGAGGTACAAAGATTAGAACGGTCATAATCGGAGCTAAAGCCTGCCCCGCGTTTCCACCAACCTGAAAGATGGACTGTGCTAACCCTCTTCGTTGGCCAGCAGCTAAGTACACCACACGCGAGCCCTCAGGATGAAAAACAGCAGAGCCTACTCCAACCAGGACGACGGAAAGTAAAACAAAGTAAAAATTAGAGGCGAAAGCTAACCCGAGCATCCCTAAAAATGTAAAAAACATCCCCATTGGCAATAAAAAAGGAGATGGACGCTTGTCCGTATAAAATCCCACGAAGGGCTGCATAATTGAAGCTGTCATATTAAGAGCAAAGCCAATCATACCTAGCTGAAAATAGGTCAGATTCATGGACTCCTGTAGGATTGGAAAAATAGCAGGAATAACCGATTGAATAGAATCATTTAACAAATGAACAAAGCTAATAGCAAATAAAACTCTATAGGTTGTTTGCTGATCTAGGTTCACCTTCGGCTTCGGTTGAACCGTTGCTGTTTGCATAAGTGTTTCCCCCACATCTCTCTACTTTCTCTATCACTGAATTTTTTCAATCTTCATAATTAGTATCTTATCTTAATTTCTTGCTTAGAGACAAGAGTTTTTTTCGGGAGGCTAAATATTTCTATAATCTTACTAGAGGATTTTTACTCCGAGACTTTCGGTTTATCTCTGAATGTAAAACTTTTCAATTTATTTTACGTCTATAACACTAGGAAAAGAAATGAAAAACAAAGAAAGGAGACGATCACCAATGAATAACATATCAAATTACACACAAAAAATGATTCAAAAAATCACAATAGCTACTTTACTAACATCACTAGTCGGTTCTGCCGCATTTGCTCCACCAAGTGCTTTTTCAGCAAAGGATGATAAGAGCCACTCCGCAACCCCTTCTGCCTATGTAAATAACTATAAAGCAGATGGTGAAGTGCTTATTCAGAATGGACTTACCTACGCTACTCTCACAGATATGAGCCACCTAGGAAACTATAAATTTTCCTTTAACAACGAAAAGAAAGAAATTACGGTTAGGAATGAAAATGATACGTATGTCCTTAAAGTAGGACAAAAACTAGCAAGCAAAAATGGTGAAACACAGTCGCTTTCTGCTACACCGATCATTCATAACAATAAAACCTTGGTTCCTTTACGAGCGTTAGGAGAGCTTTTTCAAGCGAGGGTTCAATGGAATCAATCTACAAAAACAGCTTATATTTTAAAAGCAGATCAAGTCATTCTTGAGAAGCTTAGTAGCGCTGATCTTAGCACCAAGCGTAACGCTGCTGTGAATCTACCAAGATATTCGCCATTAAAGGAGCATGAACTAGAACATCTTGAACAGCTTGGAGATAGCAACTATAGCAAAACCTATTATTTTGAAAAAGGAAAGTCAGATTCCTTCTTTGAGAAAGATTTTCGAGATCTAATCAGCTATTATGAAATTGAGAATAATATGGCTGTGCTAAAATGGCAGGCAAACCTAGATTCACAAAAGCAAGAAACGCACAGCGATCTATTTTTTATCAGTAATCCTGTTCTGAATGAAATCGGGGCTCGTCCAGCCGTTGAGAACTGGATTGTAGCCGAATTCTACTATGTACTTATGTCAGATTCAACTAATTATTCTCTTAGAGATAAAAACAAAATTTATATAGAACCAACAACAGTCATTTTAGAAAATTACAAGATAGAGAACGTTATCGTTCCTATTCCTGATGAAAAATAAGTCCATGAATTCTAATGGACATTTTTGCACCTTAGACGTGTTTTTTTAGACTCCAGAATTTCTAACGGTCATACGTGCACCTTAGCCGAGTAATAAGTGAAAATCTGCTGGATTTTTCATTCTAAGGGTATCCTATGTCCGTTAGAAATCAAATTTGATAATAATCGCCCTCTAAGAGTCTGATTTGTCCGTTACATTTTTCCTCTCCCCATGAGCTTTATACTCCTACTCTTTCATAAATTCTAGAACCTTAACACAAGATTATATTATGATATTTGTCACAATTTCGCTTATAAATGTAGCCAAAATCATTTGCATAAAGAGATATAATTTAATTAACAGAGTAGATTATAGATTTGCAGGCCTCAAGCTTAAATTTGTTATCTATTACGTCATGATATGGAGATCTTATAAGGTCATGAACTACATTTAAGGAGGTTTAAGATAATGAGTAACAACAATCATAACTTCGACCTTAAGAATCAGAATAATCAACAAAAGGCAAGAGTAAATGAGGATCAAGCTCAGCCAAAGTACCAAAGCTGGATGGATACGATCTACAATGATTATGTAGCAAGTGGTGGCATGGATGACCTTCCTGGTAAAGGAAATCCCTTAAATCTTCAAAACAAAGATGCTCTCCAAAGCGTTCTAGAGGAAGCTGGGTATATTCCACAATGGTTAGAGCTCCAGCACAAAATACGAGATCAGCTCCTAGACCTTATAAAACGTAAAGACTCCCTTGATGAACAGTCACTTCAAGCTGAAGTCATTAAGCTAAATCAACAGATTGCTAAATTTAACAGCGAGGTTCCAAATGCTCAGCTGCAAAAAACAAGAATTTTCCCTGATATTATGGAAAAGCAAGTCAAGCATTGGCTTTAAGCGAAACGAACTGCTTGTTCTAAATTATTTTACGTCCAATAATTCTCCTGTATTGAATAGGTGTAATCCCTTCTATTTTTTTGAATAGCTTTGTAAAATAAGTGGAGTCCGTAATTCCTACTTCTTTTGCAATGGCAGTCATTTTTTCATTTGTTGTTGATAAAAGGTGCTTAGCAACAGACATGCGATAATGAGCTAAATACTGTGTCGGAGTCATTCCCGTTGAATATTGCATACAGCGTGTAATGTAATCCGGATGGAACAGCAGCTCCTGACTGATATCCTCCATTTTAATTGGTTCTTGAAAATGACCATGAATATAAGCGAGCACCTTTTGACTGACCTGCTCAGCTGAGCTGGGTATGGATAGAGCTTCCTTCTGCAAAAATAAAATAAACTCTCCAAATAGAATCTGCTGCCTTAGCTTCGCATCAGGGGCATGGAGGAAATCCAATTCTACGATTCGTTGAAGCATACTCTCTAGCGTTTCTCTTTGCTTAATTTTTTTATACTTGGGGATATGCATTAAAAACTCTGCTGGATTAGTCCAAGTCCCTTCTTCAATCATAATTTTACTCCAATCAATATTCCCTTCCTCAACTAGCCTACATTCATTTTGCATCTGAAAGTGGAGCCAATAATAATCCGTCTGCTGTTTACACCCAAGATGTCCGTAATGCTTAAGCATTGGAGAGAGGATGACATACTCACCTTCTTCTACCTCATATTGAACCTCATCTTCTGTAATAAACAGCTCTCCCTTTTTCACGTACAGCAAATCAAATAGCCTTAAGTCTGATCTTTTCATGTGTTTTTGTCCAATAGCAAAGCTGTCTTCTTCACATTTAATAAAAGTAGGAAATGGTGGAGAAATAAAAGTCAAGATACTCATGATACAGCTCCTTCTATTTAAGTCGAGATAGTGCAAATTAAATCGAATATTTCTCTTCCAATTCTTATATATTCACTTTATACTACATATAGCTTGAGTTCGTCAAAGTTCAAAGGAGTCTTACATAATGAGTAAACAAACAATCAAGAAAATGACCCTATTTACGCTCACATGGCCGATTTTTATTGAGCTTTTACTGCATATGTTTATGGGTAGTGCAGATACATTGATGCTTAGTCAATACTCAGATAATTCCGTTGCAGCTGTTGGTTTGGCTAATCAAATTTTAAATATGGTTATTGTTATGTTTGGATTTATCGCCGTTGGAACAAGTGTTATTATTGCTCAGTTTCTAGGAGCGAAACAAGAAAAGGAAGCGTCTGAGGTCGTTATCGTTTCTATTACAGCCAATATTGTGTTTAGCCTAGTGCTAAGCGTAGTCCTCTTTGTCTTCGCTGAAAGATTTCTCATTTGGATGAACGTTCCGCCAGAGCTTATGGATGAAGCGCTCATTTATACTAAGGTTGTAGGAGGATTCTCCTTCTTAACAGCATTAGTGATGACAGTTGGAGCAGCGATTAAGAGCTACGGCTTTACAAAGGATGCGATGTACGTAACAATCGGGATGAACATTCTCAATATATTAGGAAACTTCATCTCAATCTATGGGCCTTTTGGGCTCCCAGTGCTTGGAGTAGAAGGAGTTGCTATTTCCACCGCGATCAGTAGATTGATTGGACTAATTATCATTACTGTATTGCTGTTTAAAAGAATTGAGCATAAGCTTCCTTTCAACCTATTATTTCGTTTTCACAAGGGACATTTGTCTAAGCTATTAAAAATAGGTGTACCTTCCGCGGGTGAGCATTTAGCCTACAACACATCTCAATTACTAATCGTTTACTTCATTACTATGCTAGGAACGGAAATGCTCACAACGAGAGTATATACAGTTAATCTGATGATGTTTATTCTGGTATTTGCGAGTGCTATTGCTCAAGGTACACAGATTTTGATAGGGCATAAGGTTGGGGCTGGAGATCACAATGGTGCTTACCAATTGTGTATGCGTAGCCTTAGGTATTCGATGGTTATCTCTCTTGGGATGGCCGCTATCATTACGTTGTTTTCTGACTCCTTATTCGGAATTTTTACGGATAACCAAAGCATTATAGCTTTAGGTGGAACCCTGATCATGCTTTGTATGCTCTTAGAGCCTGGAAGATGCTTTAACTTGGTGATCATTAGTTCCTTAAGAGCTGCAGGTGACGTTAAATTTCCTGTATATCTCGGTATAGCTTCTATGTTCGGAGTATCTGTTACTTTAGCTTACCTTCTAGGCATTCATTTTGGTCTAGGACTTATTGGAGTTTGGATTGCTTTTATTGCCGATGAGTGGCTAAGAGGATTACTCATGCTTTGGAGATGGCGCTCTAGAGTATGGGAAAGAATGACTTTCGTAAAGCAAAAGGGCTAACTCTTTATTGAGCTAGCCCTTTTTTATATCCCTCACATTAATTGTATAATTAAGATATACCTAACTTATACCTTCAATGCTGATCATGGGGAGTATTATTAATCTCCTGTCTTAACAATGTTGCTATCTTTAGCTGCTCCACATGTCCCACGAACAATCAGCTTATGAGGAATAATGATACGTTTAATCGGTTCATTTTTGTTTTCAAGCATTTGGATTAAGCTTTTCGTCGCTTGAAATCCTAAATCAAACGTATTGATCTCAACCGTAGTTAATGGCGGACGAGACATCTCCGCCAATAATGTGTTATTAAAGCTGATGACAGACACATCATCTGGAATTCGAATGTTCATTTCATTTAACGTGTTAAGCACACCCAAGGCCATTAAATCATCTGCTACAACAAACGCTGTAGGTGGATGAGCAAGATGCATTAATTCCTTTACTGCCTGTCTCCCACCTTCAGTTGTACAATCTTCATGCATTAAATACTCATCATTGAACTCTACTCCAGCCTCACGCAAAGCACTTTCATAGCCTAACACACGCTCAATGGTTACAACCTGATTCAGGTCTCCCCCAACAAAGGCAATCCTCTTGTGTCCAAGCCCAATAAGGTAGTTGGTCACCTCTTTAGATGCACGATAATTATCATTATCGACATGTGTAATTTGTTCAACCTGAGTAAATGGCTTTCCAATAACCACAAAAGGGAAAGAGTTATCCTGTAGGTACGTAAGGATTGGGTCATCAACCTTTGAGTAGAGCAAAATGACTCCGTCCACTCTACCACCATGCACCATCTGTCTGACCCCTTCATAGATTTCCTCTTCCGTTTTTCCTGTTGTCATATGAAGGCCAAACTGTCTGTCATGTGCTCCCTCACTAAGTCCTCTTAGAACGGTAGGAAAAAAGGGATTCTGAAAAACAATTCCGTTTGAGCTAGGCATCACTAAACCGATCGTTTCCGTCGATTGAATAGCTAAGCTTCTAGCAATCATGTTTGGGTGATAGCCTAGCTCCTTTAACGCTTTGTTCACAATCTCTTTTGTCTTTTCACTAATTCTAGGGTTGTTGGCAATCACACGAGATACAGTTGATGGTGATACATTTGCTAATTTAGCCACATCCTTTATTGTAACAGCCACTTTACTCCCCCCTTTATCTGCACAGAAGTCTTTATCATCTTTTTTATCTATTTAAATCTTTGATATACATTTAATACTTTAGCATTATTTGTATAATTTTGTAATGCTAGAATTTATTCTGATAGAGAGACAGTAAGAATTCCCTCTTCTGATTGAGTGAAATCAATTTGTTTGTCGTTAACAAACACTTTCTCCACATAATTTGCTTGATGAATGAACAAGGTCTTCTTCTTTCCGTCCTGATAATCACCATTCGATTCTACCGTCATATTCAGAACACCAGCTTCACAATGAGCAGTAAAGGTTGTTTTCCTCCACTCCCCTTGCTCATAGGAAAACGTTTTTCCATCATCCTCGTAATGTGTAAACGCAAAGCTCTTACCTTCATCATAATAGCAATGAACGTATCTGTTGTCATCTTTTTCTTTCGTATTCTCTTTTGTGTCTCCAAGCACAATGAAGCTTCCCTTTTTAATAAAGATCGGCAATTTATCTAGTGGTGCTTTAACTAAATGATGCTGTCCACCTGTATACAGATCATTATTCCAATAGTCTACCCATTCACCTTCTGGCAGATAGACAACTCGATGCTCTGTTTTAGGAGTAATCACTGGAGCAACGATAACATTAGAACCAAGCATAAATTGATCCTGTAAATGATGAGTATTTGAATCCTCAGGATACTCTAACACAAGAGGTCTCATAACAGGTAATCCATCTTCATGCGCCTCTCTAAACATCGTATAAAGCTGTGGTAGCCACTGATAACGCAAACGTATATATGCAGCAATAATCTTCTCATACTCTTCACCAAAGCTCCAAGGCTCTTGACGATCAGCTGAAATAGCACTGTGATTTCTAAAGAATGGCGTAAACACACCTACCTGTGTCCAGCGAGTGAGAAGCTCTCCATTCGCATGGAAATCAAAGCCTCCAACGTCTGGACCAGAGAAAGGTACTCCAGATAATCCTAAATTCATCACCATTGGTAAGGAAAGCTGTAAATGCTCCCAAAAGCTTCGATTATCTCCTGTCCAAACAGCAGCATAACGCTGTATTCCAGCAAAGCCCGCTCGTGTTAGAACAAAAGGACGATTCCCTTGTAAATTTTTCTTTTGCCCTTCATAGGTGGATTGAGTCATACGGAAGCCATACAAATTGTGGAGCTCTCGATGAGTTTTAGGATCTCCATCATTACCATGAATGACATTCACATCCATCGTTTTTGTCTCGTTAAAAACAGCGGGCTCGTTCATATCATTCCAAATGCCTTCAATACCGATATCTGAATAAAAACGTTGCTTTTCTCCCCACCATTCACGAACTCTCTCTTCTGTAAAGTCAGGGAATGCACTCACACCTGGCCAAACTTCTCCATTATAGATATTGCCCTCGATATACTTACAAAAGTAGTCCTCACGAACACCTTCTTGATAAATCGCATATTCCGGGTCAACCTTCACCCCTGGATCAACGATAGGAACTATGTGTACACCCTGTTCTTTTAACTCCTGCACAAGCTCCTTCGCATCAGGGAAGCGATTCCCATCAAACGTAAATACACGATAGCCGTCCATGTAATGAATATCTAAATGCACAACATCTAATGGAATGCCTTTTTCCTTGAACGTTTTTACTAAAGTACGAACTTCCTCTGCCGTCTCATAGCTATATCTTGATTGATGGTAGCCTAACGACCATTTTGGTGGAATAGGAGCTCTTCCTGTTAAAGTGGTATATTGAGTAATAACCTCTTTTATTGCAGGACCAACGAATACATAGTAATCGATCTGTCCTCCTGCACTTGCAAAAGAATAGTATTCAGGATCATTTTTCATATCAAACGCTGTGCGCCATGTATTATCAAAATACAAACCATGAGCAGCACCATCACGTAAACTAACGAAGAAAGGAATGGATTGATACAATGTATCTGTTTCTGGATTGTGCGGAGCATACATATCCGTGTTCCACATCTCCATCCGATCTCCACGCTTATTTAATCCACCTGGCTTTTCACCAAAGCCGTAGAAATGATCCTTAGACTCCATTTTTTTATAACAGATGACCTCTCCATTCGCCTTGTAAGCCATTCCTTTTTCCTGCTCTGTCACAATCACTCTACCATTAGCATCCATAATCTGAATACGAATAGGAGACTTTCTCAGATAGACATGAATATGCTCTGTTTTAATCTGATAACCCATGTCTTCCTCAACGATCTGAAGCTCTACAGGCTTGCTTTGGCCGACCACAGCCGGACTAGTCTTAAGTGTAGCTGCTCCGAATGGATTAGCTGTAATACGTACTGTATGAGCATTGAAAAAGCTAATAGCTACTTCTCCTGTCTTTGTCTTAACAGAGACAATATCATTCTGAACAGATAAGGACTCTACACTGCCAATATCGAACAATTCGTCTCCTTTATTATCTTTAAGTTTGCCAGGATGAATGGCAAAGCTAGTATCCTGAAGCATTATTTTTTCCTCCTCCAACCTAGATGCTAAGCTTTCTATTTAGTTGATGCCTAAAAATTATCCTTTTGTTCCACCTGCTGTCAGACCACTAATTAAGTATCTTTGTAGGAATAAGAATACTAGGGCGATCGGTATGGCAATCAGAATGGAACCGGCAGCAAATCGAGTAAAGTTTGTATCGAACTGCTGATTAATAAAGTTAAACAATCCAACCGCTAACGTAAAGTTATCTGGATTTCTCAAAATAATGCGTGGTAATAAAAAGTCCACAAATGGAGCCATAAAGTTGAATAAAGCCACAACAGCTAATATCGGCTTAGCTAATGGAAGTATAATCTTGAAAAACACTCCAAAATGTCCGGCACCGTCAATCTTAGCCGCTTCATCTAAATCCTTTGGAATTGTATCGAAGTATCCTTTTACAAGCCAAGCATTAAATGGAATTTGTCCACCAATATAGACGAGCATTAGTCCATAAAGCGTATCGTACAGACCAAGCATATTAATTAAAATGTATAACGCAACCATCGCCATAATGGATGGAAACATTTGTAGCAATAAGAAAGCATATAATCCATAGCGTCTACCAACAAAACGATAGCGTGAAAAGGCATAAGCAATTAATGACGTTAGTACAACAGAAACAACAGAGTTTACAATCGCTACCATCACACTGTTTTTATACCAAATCAAGTAGTCACTGTTTGGGCTCGTAAACAACCACTTATAATGCTCTAAGGAAGGTGTATCCGGAATCATAGATGTGGAATACATGCTTGTACCCGGATTTAAAGACATCCCCACGGTCCAAAGAAGTGGATACATGATGGCGACAATGATCATCCCAACAAATAAATAGATACCTGTCACTTCTAAGCGTGATCTCATTTTAGTACTCATGATTATCTGCCCTCCTCTTTAAAGGATCTCGTTTTTCTAAACTGATAGAAGGCAAAACCACACACAATTAAGCCTAATATAATCGTAATCGCTGCTGCCATACTATACTGATTTTGTGTAAACGTAATTTTATACACCCAAGAGATAAGAATATCGGATCCCCCAGCATTTTGCCCCGGAACAGCAGGACCCCCATTATTAAACAGATAGATAATATTAAAGTTATTAAAGTTCCCTGCGTATTGCATAATTAAAAGTGGTGCTGTGACAAACAGAACATGTGGAAGCGTGATAAAACGGAATTTTTGCCAGCGTGAGCCACCATCCACGTCTGCCGCTTCATACCAGTCTGACGAGATACTTTGTAGCACCCCTGTAAACAGAGCAAATACAAAAGGAAACCCTAACCAAGTTTGAATCATAATCAAAGCTAGCTTCGTGTAAGCTGGGTCTGTCAGCCATGGAAATGAGACACCAAATAACGGCTCTAGTAGATCCCGATTAATTGCACCGAAACTTCCATTAAACATCGCAGCAAACACAAGAATCGTAACAAAGGAAGGAACAGCCCATGGTAAAATGAGTAACGTTCTAAGTGTGCGTTTAAACTTGATACGTTTATCATTTACTAGCAGCGCTAGAAACAGTCCTAAACCAACCTGTAGTGTCGTAGCCACTACGGTCCATACGATTGTCCAAGAGAAAACACTGACAAACGTTTCCTTCCATAGGTTCATTTCAATAAGATTCTTGAAGTTAGAAAAGCCAACCCAATTCAATAAATGCCTCGGGGGCGAATTGTTCAAGCTATAATCTGTGAAAGCTAACGTTACCGTAAAAAGTATAGGTAAAATGACGATAAAACAAAGCAAGATTAAACCCGGTGTAACAAATAAGTAAGGAAACCCTAAATCCCACGTATTTTTTAACGTTTGACGAATAGTTGGATTCTCCTCACCTTGTTCTCGGCGGATCGCATTTTTCCGTGCGTCTATCACATTGTAGACGTAGAATACTATGGCAAAGACAAGGATAAGCAAGGCAATTAATCCTTCTACAATGAGGAAAATGGAATGATCTTCTCCCCTAACTACACCTAATGTTCGTAGACCCCATAAACCTCTATTGATAAACTCACCTAACGTAATAATAAAGCTGAGCTTAAGAATGATAAATAAAATACCTTTAATAATTCTTCCGTTATAGAGCTGTCCTAGTCCGGCAAACAATATCGAAAGAATTGTTGCTATATTTCTTTTCTTGAAAAAGGATCCTTTTCCTTGATCCAGTTGTGGTTTTGTGTCATCCATTTCTCACAGCCCCCTCCCCATAAATTCTAAGGTGGATAGAGACTATTGTCTCCATCCACCTTTTATTATCACTTGCTTCTTACCATTATTGAGCAGCTTCTATATTTGCTCCGATACTTCTAACAGCACCTTCTAATGATTCTTGAACATCCTGACCGTTAGCAATAAAGAATAACGCGTCATTAATGTCTTCCCAAACCATTTGCATTTCAGGAGCACTTGGCATTGGCTCACCGTAGCCTACTTGCTCAGCAAAAGCAGCGATTAGTTCATTAGAAGTTAAAACATCACTTTCTAGAGCTTCTAGGTTCGCAGGCATTTCACCAGCTGCCTCAAAATAGTGTAAAGAATTCTCTGCATTTGTTATAAACTTCATTAACTCTAAAGCCCACTCTTTATTTTCAGAGTAGGAGGAAAGCATCCAAGATTTCACTCCAACAAATGATTTTGGTGTTTCACCGTTATCTAATTTAGGTAAAATAACCGTTCCTAAATCATCACCTAATGCTTCTCTATACTCGTTCATAGCCCAAGGACCGTTGATCACAACAGCTGTTTTATTATCTTTGAATAAACCTGCCATAATATCTGGGTTTACTTCAATTGGAATATATCCGTTTGCAAACCAAGATTGAATTAATTCTCCACCTTGTAATGCTCCTTCATTCGCTAAACCAATATCTGATACGTCATAAGCTCCATCTTCAAAGTTAAATACATATCCACCATATCCACTGAAGAAAGGATAAGTAAAGTAGAAATTAGCTGCTTCCATTAGAAATCCATATCTGCTCTCTCCGGCGTTTGTTTGCTCTTCCGCAATTTGCATCACTTCAGCCATTGTTTCTGGCGCTTTATCTACTAAGCTTTTGTTGTAGTAAGTCGCATATGTTTCAACTACTAATGGAAGACCATAGTACTCACCATCATACGTTACAGCATCAATTGCCGTATCTACATAGTCACCAATCACATCGTCAATGGAAACAGGTTCAGCTAAACCGCTTGAAACAATGTTACCAATACGATCATGTGGCTGGAAGAATATATCTGGTCCGTTTCCAGCTGGTGCATCTAAAGCAAGGGCTTCAATTTGATCTAACATATTCATCGGTGTAACATCAACTTTAATTCCGTATTCTGTTTCAAAATTATCGAAAATTGTTTGCAAAGCTTCTCTTTGTGTTGATTCATCATTTACCCAAACCTTAAGTGAATCTGGCTTATTTGCCTCTAAATCTACTTCTTCCTGCTCAGCAGGCTCATTGCTATTATTATTTGATGCTTCCTCTACATCTGATCTACTCTCTCCACATGCCGTAAGTACAAATAACGACATCACGATTAACATGACCCATAAAAATGAGCGCTTCTTCATTCTAAATCCCCCCATAAATTAGTAAATACTTACACACTTAATTGTACAACCGTTTGCACAATAAAAATAAAATCAACTATACTACCAATAATAGGTATGGTCTAGCATTATGGTGAAAACGTTTGCACTTCCCTTTCATTATAACCTAGTTTTTCATTAAAGCAATACTTTTTTACAAATTTGCAAACGCTATCTTTATTGTTTTAATCATGATTTATATGTTGACATTCCGTCTCGATTCTCCTACGCTTGAATTAATAAATAGAAAAAGGAGAGTCAATATGAATAAAGAAGCCGTTCTTCATCATCCTTCATTCCAGTATGCATACGCTTGCACAAAAAACTCGATTCAGCTACGAATTCGCACTAAAAAATCTGATCTCCAGTCCATCTCTCTCCTATTTGGTGATGGATTTGACTGGCATGATGGGAAATGGAATTATCAGCAACAAGCTGTTACAAAAAACGGTTCCTGTGAGCTTTTTGATTATTGGGAGATTACATTGAATCCACCAAACCGCAGATTACGCTATGCGTTTATTCTTGAATCCAAAGAGGAGCGTTTATTCTATTGTGAAAAAGGGTTTTATACAGATGTGATTTATGATCCAGGCTACTATTTCTGCTTCCCATTTTTACATGAGCATGAAGAATTCCAAACACCTGATTGGGTTAAGGATACGATTTGGTATCAGATTTTCCCTGAACGTTTTGCTAACGGAAATTCCTCTAATGATCCTGAGGACACTCTTGCATGGAACAGCGCTGATCCAACACCAACAAATCATTTTGGTGGGGACATTGAAGGAATCACCGCTCATTTAGATTATTTACAGGAGCTTGGCATTAACGGAATCTATTTAACCCCGATCTTTAAAGCGTATTCAAATCATAAATATGACACAATCGATTATCTTGCCATAGATCCTAATTTTGGTGATGAAGCAGCTTTTAAGACAATGGTAGAGGAATGTCATAAACGCGGAATCCGAGTTATGCTTGATGCTGTTTTTAACCATTCAGGCTTCTATTTCCCTCCTTTTCAGGATGTGCTTGAAAAAGGTGAGAAATCTAAATATAAAGATTGGTTCCACATTCATGAATTCCCTATCCAGACAGAGCCTAAAGCCAATTACCATACGTTTGCCTTCACTCCTTTCATGCCAAAGTTAAATACGGCTCATCCAGAGGTGAAGGAATATTTACTTAACGTAGCCACTCATTGGATTGAAAAATACGACATTGATGGCTGGCGACTAGATGTAGCCAACGAGGTTGATCATGAGTTTTGGAGAGAATTTCGAAAAGCAGTTAGAAGCGTAAAAGAGGATGTCTACATCCTTGGTGAGCTTTGGCACGACTCAACACCTTGGCTGTATGGAGATCAATTTGATTCCGTTATGAACTACCCGTTTCAAACAAACGTACTCGACCTATTCGTCCGGGATCGTTTAACACCAAAACAATTTAAAGAAAAAATGACTAGTGTCTATTACATGTATCCAAAGCCTATTACAGAAGTTCTTTTCAACCTGGTAGGAAGCCATGACACTCCACGTATCCTGACCGAATGTAAGGATAGTGTAGAAGACGTAAAGCTGATTTTAACCTTACTTTTAACCTATGAAGGTAGTCCTTGTATCTACTATGGAGACGAAATCGGTTTAACTGGCGGAATGGACCCTGGTTGCAGGAAATGTATGCCTTGGGATGAAGCAGAGTATAATCTTGATCTGCTAGATCATACGAAAAAACTAATAGCTCTACGTAAAAGAGAAGGGCTTTTGAGGAATCAAGGCACGTTAACATGGATGGAGCATGAAGGTCTACTCCTATTTAAAGTTACTGAAGAAGAAAAATCTATATATGTGCTAATCAACCCAACACTAGATGAGCAGCATGTTACTCTAGAAGCTTCTGATGGTCATACTCAATGGCACGATGAGTGGCAGAATAAAGCATATGCAACTACCGCATCCGTTCAGGTTACCGTACCTAAAAAGCAGTTTGCTATTCTGTCCAGTAAATAGTGCTAACTCTGTAAATACTAACGTACATGAGTTGAGTGCCTTGGACCAGTTATGTTGCACTCCATAAATTCTAATTGAACGTACTTACGTTCACCTTAAACCTGCTAATTTCACAGAGTTTCGAAAGATTTAAGTTTATAAATGATTTAAGTGCAAAAATACATCTTACTCTAGCTATGTTGAATAGATTGAGCCACTATAGTGCAAAAATACACTTATTTTCTCATTTGAAGAGCAAATTGAGCTATTTCTTGAGAATGAAGTGTATTTTTGCATTTGAATACTCATATTTGTTAAATTTGTAGTCATTTAAGTGTATTTTTGCATTTGATTTGATTTTACCCCCTTTTCAACACATGATTGTCTATCTATCAAAGATCAGTTCTCCAAGAATTGTCTCTATACGTTTTCTTTCTTCGTCCTTGTCTACGTGCTCAAATAATCTAATACGATTCCCCCACGGATCGGCGAAGGTCCCCCACATAACGGGAACCTCAGATCTCGAGTGGATGTCAAAATCATCAATTTCAAGCTCTTTTAACAATCTATCTTTTTCAGCTTTAAGATCAGTTACCCCTATTCTCAATGGTCCATTACCTTCCGAAGGAATTCCTTCAGCAACCTGTAACCAACACCCAGGAATGAGTTCCCACTCTGCAACCCCTTCATGAGGGATAAAATCAGGCCTTCTATTCAATAGAATTTCGTACCATCTCTGCCCTTCTGCCATATACTCTTGTAAAGTGAAGCGCACTTCATTTCACTGAAAAATGGATGTTTAGTATTAAGTTATCACCTATACCAACTGTTAATAGCATTCATATATTAAAACTAACTCTTAGAAAAGGAGGTGCATTCGTTGTCAATAAGCACATTATGCAGAGAATTCGCCGCTATACTTGAAGCAACACCATCTCAATCCAATGGAGTTTGTCTTGCACAAGCATTCCGGACTAATATTCGTCCGACGATTTTGGGAAGAAAATCAAGATCACCTTTAACCATTCCACAATTTCACTCTTTTGAGAATCTTGATAGAAATGGACGTGCCCTATGCCTAGGTGAAACGGTCATTCTTACCGCAGAAATCAATCCGTTTATTTCTAAGCTTAGAAAACATGGAATCTTAGTAACGGCACTTCATAATCACTGGTTATTTGCGAATCCTAACATCTGGTATATTCACTATGAAAAAATTGAAAGACCTTTAACTTTTGCAAGAGCTGTCAGAGATGCAAAAACTGTATTAACAAGAAGAATTGTCAAACCACTAAGAATTGTCAGAGCAAAAAAAGTTAACAAATTAAAAAGAATTGTCAAAGCATAGCAATTCACACGATGCTAAACAAATCTAGGGGCACCGCCCCTTTTTTCTATAACTATTAAGTAGATTTTATCCCTGAACTGCCTCTTTAAATCGCTTGGCTAATTGAGTTAATCCATCCCAATCATTGTTTTGAATCAAAACTTTATCCATTAATGAACCGCCAACACCGACAGCATGTACACCCGCTTTTACATATTCAGCAATGTTGCTTAAGTCGATGCCACCAGTTGTCATAAGAGGAATATGAGATAGAGGTCCTTTTACATCCTTAATGAATTTTGGACCTAAGGTAGTAATCGGGAAAATCTTAACCATATCTGCTCCCCACTGCATAGCCTGCCACATTTCCGTAGGTGTGTATACACCAGGGACGACTAATGAAGACGTTTCTTTAACATGATCAACAACCTCTTTATTTAAAATGGGAGAAACAATAAAGTCTGCCCCTGCCTCCAAAGCTTCCTTTGCTTCCTCTACACTTAGAACCGTTCCTGCACCAACAAAAGCTTCCTGTCCAAAGCGTTCCTTTGACTCCTTAATGAGCTTTAAAGCGTTCTGTGAATCAAGTGTAATTTCAATCCCTGTAACTCCTCCAGCTACAAGAGCTGAGACGAGAGGGATTACCTTATCAGGATCAATTTTACGAATGACGGCTACAACCTGTGCATCCTTTAACGACTGAATCTTCTCTTCTCTAGTTAGCATTTCTATCATTCTCCTTTCACTCTACTTTTTAGCGATCAATAATCTCTCTTTCTCCTAGCTGTGCTAATACCTCTTCATAATACGGTAAGCCTTCATTATCTCCCATAACACTAACAACCATTGATCCAACCATATTAGCGAAGGTTAGAATTTTTTCAAGAGTCCACCCCTGAGTCACTCCATATATAAATCCAGCATCAAAGCCATCACCTGCACCGACAGTGTCTACTACCTTTCTTGGTGGGAAGGCAGGTAGCTCTATCACTTCACTACCTTTGGCACCAACGGCTCCTTCAGCTCCATTTTTTATCGCAATATATTGGATATTGAACTCTTCTTGGAACGTCTTAATAATACTCTTTGTATCTGAAACTCCGATTAAAATTTCTGCTTCGTCCTGCCCCGTAAGGATTATATCTACATATGGGAGGAAACTGCGTAACACTTCACGTGCTCTATCCTTAGACCACATTTTCAAGCGAATGTTTGGATCAAAGGAAACGAGAACTTCATTTTCCTTGGCCACTTCAATGGCTCTTCTAATAATCTCAACATTTTGCGGATCAATAGAAGGAAATACCCCTGAAACATGAAGAATTTTAGCTTGCTTTATGAATTCAGGATCAATAGAATCTGGAGTCATCGTTGATGTAGGAGAAGATTTTCTATAGTAAAAAGTCCTGCCCGAACCGTCCTCCATAATTTCTTTGAAATTAAGGGATGTAGGGTAGCCGTCAACCAGCTCAACCTGAGAAACGTTAACTCCCTCACCACGCATCGTATTGTAGATATGCTTACCAAACTCATCATTTCCTAGGCGACTGATCCATCCAGCCTCAAGGCCAAGTCGTGCACAGCCTAAAGCAAAATTCAGTTCAGCTCCCCCTATTTTACGCTCAAACTCCTGAACAAAACGCATCGGTCCCTTTGCCTTAGGATTCATCGTGATCATTCCATCACCAATCGTAATAACATCTAATTCCCGTTTACTCATTCAGTGACTCTCCCTTCATAATGACCTATTTTCACCACATGAATCTCTGAGTTTCATAGTGGCTGTGAACTCATATTTCAATTGAGCTGGTCTTTTCTTTTCTGAGATATGCCCTAGTAAAAGCTCCGCCGCCTTCCGTCCCATTTGAAAAGCTGGCTGAGAGATGGTTGAAATCGTTGGCTGGAAAAGGTCGGCATACTCAACTTCATCAAAGGTGATAAAGGCTAACTCATCAGGAACCTTGATCCCTTTACTTTTTACAAACTTTAATGTCTCTAAAAGAAGAAAGTCATTTCCAATCACTAATGCTGTTGGTCTTTGTTTTAGTGTAAACATATTTTCTAAGACAGCCATAGCATTAGCTTTAGTCACTTCCTTCATCCAAATATAATCATGCTCTACCTCATGTTGTTCCATAGCGTATAGATAACCATCCACTCTTTCACGACGAACACTAATATTAAGTGGACCCGTTAGCATTCCAATACTGCGATGACCCTGCTGCAACAGATGAGCTACCGCCCCTCTAGCCGCTTCAAAATTGTTCAAAACAACAGCAGGTATGTCGATATCCGCAATAGTCCGATCAAGAAAAACAACTGGATAGCCCTGCTGCACAAGCTCAGCATAAAGCTCCGTATTCCCTTCCGTTGGGATAGCAATAATCCCATCTACCTGCTTAGCGCGGAGCATATCAATATAGCTTCGTTCTTTATCTGGCTGATCATCCGCATTACAGATAATAGCCTGGTAGCCTCGCTCTTGGCATAAATCCTCTATAGCGCGACTAACCTGTGTAGAAAAATGGTGAAGAATATTGGCTACAATAATTCCTATCGTTAGTGTTCTCTTCTGCTTTAAACTCTTAGCAATATAATTTGGTGTATAGCCTAGCTCCTTAATCGCTAATTCAATTTTCCCCTTCGTTTTACTACTCATATATTCGTAGCGTTTATTCATATACTGAGAAACCGTACTTTTGGAAACCCCAGCTTCATGAGCTACATCTGCAATCGTTGGTTTTTTTATGGATAAGCCCTCCTTTACTTCGAGTGACTTCAAAATGACATTTTATTAAAAGCAGTACATATCATAGTATTGTAAATCCAAAATATCACTTTAATTAACTAAAACGATTTAGTAAACCGATTTAGTTTTATTATAAAGAAAAAAAAACAGTTCATCAATCATTTGTTTGTTTTCTCTTCTTTATCTTTATTAATTTCAATACTATGAAATAAGAATGCTTTTCACAAAATCGTTCAGCCTCATCATTACTTCTCTTTATGACTTAGATTAACCCCATTCTTCTGTAATCTAGCTGAAATTAGATCCTTTAATCTCGCTTTATGACTATCCACCCAGGAGGAATTAAGCCGATCAATGGCCTCTACTCGTAGCTTATCTAGCTTTTGCTTCGTAGACTTATATTTAGACACATAAAATAATGTCATTGAATAAAGAACAATGTTCCCTACGACTAGGAAAAAAGCAAACGAATCCTCCAGCAATAGAATAAAAATCCTTTCAAAGGACTGATTGGCTGGAAGCAAAATTTGACTATACAAATACAACCCAAAAGATAATAAAAGCAAGCCCAAACAAATAGCAACAACTCTTGCTTTAAGTAAATAGACTTGCTTTACCTGATGATGCTCTAACAGTTTAGAGAGCATCTGTTTCGTATCTCTTGAGATAGCTATATCGTCCCACATACTAATCCCCCCTGTCCTAAATGTATGTCCAAGGAGTATGGGCTATGCTATTTGCGCTTGAAGTTCGAGCCTTTTTTCTCTCTTAGCTGCTCTAGCTTAGTGGCAATCCTCTGTTTCGATTCCACTGTTTTCTTCATATCCTTCTCAACATGAATTCGCTTTTCTCCATCAAAAGTGACAATGAGCCATGAGCCTTCAAAAACATCAGATGGGAGCTCTTCAATGGGTACAATTAATTCTTCCTGCTCATCGACTAGCAGGACAGCAAGGCGCTGATCAACAATTCTATCAATGACTCCAGATTTCTTCATCATGTCCTATCCCCCATTTCGGAATTTAAATTTAATTCTCCGTCTCTAAGGTGTAGGTTTGTCCGTCTGTATTAATTATAATCGTACCCGAAAAATCTGTTCCGTAATACTCAATGTTAAGTTGTTCTAGGCGATCAATTACCTCATTATGAGGATGTCCATAGCTGTTATCCTTACCCGCCGAGTAAATGGCTATTTTAGGATTTACCCTTTGTAAAAATTCTTCCGTATTAGATGTTGAACTTCCATGATGCCCTAGATGAAAAATGTCTGCCTGAAGTGGTAGCCCACTCCTCAGCATTTCCTCCTCCATTCCTTCCTCAGCATCTCCGGTAAACAAGAAGCTGACCTCTCCATAGTCAATTCGCATCGAAATCGACGATTCATTCAAATCTCCAATCAATTCCTTTGGACTGACAACTGTGATCGTCAGGTCTCCGACTTGAAACTCTTCACCTGCTCTTGGTTCATAATAGTCTGCACTAGACCTAGCAATGGCATCAAGCGCATCCTCAAACGTTTTCGAGGTATGCGGCTCTCCAGACATCCAAACCTCTCGAACATCAAAACCATTCATTATAGCCGCTAACTGTCCGATATGATCCGCATGAGCATGTGTACCCACGACAAGATCGATTTCCTTTATCCCTTGCTCTCTGAGGTAATTGATCGTCTCCTGTCCATCATGGCGACCTGTGTCTATGAGCATAGTAGCCTCCGAGCTCACTAGGAGAGTAGCATCTCCCTGCCCTACGTCAATATAATGAACCATTAGCTCTCCATCTGGAATAGGCCGATGAACAACAGAGGTTTCATTTTGCTCCGTTAGTCCAGCTACTAACCATGCTTCAAGTCTCTGCCCTAGCTCTGATTTGTCAGCAAATTGTCCAAAGCCGATACTTAAAGCTACGATAACGATATAATAAACGGTTAATTTCTTCCTAGTCGGCTTCTTTCCCCACTTTAAGATAGCTTTGGGATTTACTAACCCGATGGCCCAGCCCAGCGTTGCGATAAAAAGTAAAAGTGCGCTAATATCCTGTAATTCCATCTATGCCTGTTTCCCCTCTGTTTATCATGATGATGTCCTAAATTTTTTCTGCTTCAGCTATTGGAGCATGAGGTGGAAGGATCTGTATGACATGTTCAGCCGTTCTATCGTCAGAGAGTAGCTTCTGAGAAAGAATCGTAACCGTACCTTTATCCTCCTTATGTCTAATCAACCGCCCAACTCCTTGCTTCATTCGTAGAAGCATAGCAGGAAGATCTACCTCAAGGTAAGGATCTGCCTTACCCTTCCTTTTCGATTGAAACACTGGATCATTAGGAGGATAGGGCAGCTCCCAAATGATAATATGGGACAAGGACTCCCCTGGAACATCTAATCCCTCCCAAAGTCTTGACGCACAAAGAACAGCTGAAGGTTCCTCTTGAAAAAGCTGTACCATATGACTTCGTTCACTTTTCCCCTCATATAACAACGGAAATGGATAATCGTTATCCTGATTAAGCTGTTCAAACTCGTCCTGTTCCTTAGCAGAAGGGAACAGAACTAATGTCCGTCCTCCTGTTTGTAAAAGCCTTTCCTTAATCCACTGTGTTTTTTCATAGTTAACATTCTTCTTCATACTATTTTCACCGAAAAAATCATCAGACGGCATAAAGATTTTCATCCTTGATTCGTAATCGAATGGAGACGGTGTAGAAAATGAAATGTAATCCTTAATCCCTAAGCTAGATGCCACATATTCAAACGAGCCACCCACTGAAAGAGTCGCTGAGGAGAAAATGACAGGAAGGGATTTAGCAAATACAAACTCCTGAAGAACCGCAGCAACCGTTCTAGGCATAATAAATAAAACAGGTTCTTCCTTACCTTCCTCCCGTTTTACCCATGTAATCGCATCCCTATCCTGAATAAGTAAACGAAGAGAAAGCTCTACACTGTCTAAGCTTTCTTCTAGAGCCCGCTGATCATAGACCTGGATAAAATGTCGCTCACTTTCAATCACTAGCTCTTCACCAAGCATTTGCACCTTAGCATAAAGCTGATCTGTTGCTCTTTGAAGTCCTGCAGATCGATTCACTTCATAACGATCCGATCCTTCAACCTCAATCATCTGCCTCCCTAGCTCTTCAAAAAACAGATCATTCGCCTCATAGACGTCCTCGACTAATAATAGAAAGCTTTCACGTAAATCATGATGCTCAAAGCTTTGTAAGATACGCTCTAGGGTGCGATGCTTTAAATGATAAGACAAAGCCTTCTGTGCCGCGTCCTCAAGAAGATGCCCTTCATCAAAAACAAGGCAAGAAACGTCGGGTAAAAGGGGAAGCTGCCCCTCTCTCACTCTAGAATCCTTTGTCCAGACATGCTCCATATAATAATCATGTGAGCAAAGTATAAGATCCTGAGATTTACGATAAAAATCACGATGTAGAGTTAACCCACAGCGCTGACGCTTAGAGCATTGAGTACAATCTTGAAAGGTATCCCAATTTATTTCTGACCACTCTTCATCACTTAATTCAGGGTATTCCTTCCGATCCCCATACGCTGAGAATTGTTGCAAGGTATTCTTCTCTTTTACAAAAGCAGGAAGCTTTTGATATACTCCAGCAAACACCTGTGAACCGTGCCTATCAGGATTCCCTCTAACCTTGTCCAGTTTTTGAAGACATAAATAGTTGTCCTGAGCTTTGGCCAAACGAACATCAACTTCAAGATCAAGTGCCGTAGAAAGCTTTTCAATATCTCCTTTATCCTTCATCAGCTGTTCGATTAGCAGATCATCCGCACAGGCGATTAGAGCTGGCTTCCCCGTATAGCGCGCATAGCAAATAGCATACAGGAGATAGACTAATGTTTTTCCAGTACCCACCCCTGCTTCAGCAAAGATCACCTTGTTCTCTTTAAATGCTTTCTCTAGCTGAAAGGCCATATAAATTTGCTCATCTCGAACATCAAAGCCGTGCTCAGGAAGAATGTCATAAAAAACATCACCCACCCAGTCTGCTAACACTTCATAAAATGTTTTAGTTTTGTCTAACTGAAAAGGCAGCTTCTGATTCATATACATTCCCCCATTTTAAACGCAGTAAGACTATCATAGCTAATATTGCTAAGAAAAAACAGGCTCAAAAAACAAACAAATCTATGATATAATAGTACATATTAAAAGGGCTGTATCGTAGTCGGATCTGACTATCGAACAGCCCTTATTCTTTCTAACTAAAAGCTAGAACTAATTAGCCCAACATTCCATTATTACTCTTCAGTGAAGGATCTCCCAGCAAACTCTGCATCCATCATGAAAAAGGCGTTGCTGTCTGTTTCGATCCTTTTTAGCTTCTGGATAATTGTATCAAACGTATCCTCTTCCTCTACCTGCTCATCAATGAACCATTTCAAGAAGTTAATTGTAGCATGCTCTCGATCGTTCATAGCGATATCAGAAAGCTCATAAATTCTTTTCGTTACATCCTTCTCCTGCTGTAGAGCCTGTTCAAAGCAATCTAAGACTGATGTAAAATCGTTATTTGGAGCCTTATACTCACTAATAGTTGCTCTTTTACCGATGGCATTCAAATAATGATAGAACTTCATGGCATGAAAGCGCTCTTCCTTAGCCTGCACAATAAAGAAATTAGCGAAGCCATCTAGACTTTCTGCTGAACAATAGGCGGCCATCGCCATATAAGCATTAGCAGAGTAAAACTCATAATTCATTTGCTCGTTAAGTTTTTTATGTAATTGTTCTGAAACCATACGAATCACTCCTTTGAATTTGTTTAAAACGATACCTCTTCTTTTTAAAAAGGATTACTCCTCTATTATAAATTATGTATACCCCGTTTGCATAAGTTTTAAAGACGTTTTAAAAACATTGTATCAAATTTTAAACCTTTCTAAAGAAAAGATCAAAATATTGAAATCTAACGTATACTTATGGTAGAAAAAAGTAACGCTATATAATACATGCCGACAAAAAGACTAATAGCGTTCTGCATCACTAGCTTGTGGTTTGACCTAGAATGGAAAGGAGTATTCACAATTGAATATACACAGTCCTACTTTTGGTCCTATATCTCTTAGTGAAGCGTCTGCCCAGATTCAATCATTTATTCAAGAAGATCCCGAAGCAAGCTATAAAGTCATCATAGGTACAGATTCACAAACAACAAAAAAACATACTCTATTCGTCTCGGCATTAATTATTAGACGTGTAGGTAAAGGAGCACGCTTCTTTTACACAAAGCAAAGGCATAAAGCGATGCCAAATCTAAGACATCGCATTTACAAAGAAACAGAGCTTAGCCTAGCTTTTATTGACAGCCTGAAAAAAGAAGGTGTTTTCCAGCTTCTAGCTTCATGGCCTTTAGAGGTACATCTTGATATCGGTCAAGAAGGAGAAACTAGAGTGCTTATTCAAGAGGTTGTAGGCTGGGTGACTGCCGTTGGTTACCAGGCTATTATAAAGCCTTTTTCCTTTGGTGCTAGCTCCGTTGCTGATCGGTTTACGTCATAGCCTATACTTTTAGTGTATATATATTATCACTAGTGTTGCATAAAAGTTCATTTACTATATAACTGACTATTCTGAACAAATCTTTTAGCTCGAAGAGCTAAAAAAGATACTATCCAAATAA
>NZ_JAUSTY010000017.1 GCF_030813115.1 Bacillus horti
ACACGCGTTCCCATACCGAACACGACCGTTAAGCCTTCCAGCGCCGATGGTACTTGGGGTTTTACCCCTGGGAGAGTAGGACGTTGCCGGGCAAGAAGCGTCTCTAGGAGTTTACCCTAGGGGCTTTTTTTATGGGGAAAAACGTCCACTCTCGACTTCCACTGGGAGAGTATGCGGAACCTGAATCGCAGCCAACTCGGAGAAGGGCATCCACGATTAGAGGAATCCTCTCGTTGGATCTAAACCTCTAGAAAATGCTTCTAGAGGCTTTTTTCATTGAAGAAAACATTCACTTTGGTCATTTGCTCGGAAAAGTATGCAGTACTATATAAAAATGGAGCTTATTCAGCTTTCAGAGTGCCTACACTTGCTGGCGGGTTATGGCTTCCCATAGATTTTCCAAGAAAGTGTAGCCCAACTATAGACAGTAAAGCAACAAATCCTGTACACCACCACAACAAGCTTGGAAAATTATTCTGTACTCCTATTTGCAAAATTCCTCCTCCAAGGCCTTGACTAAGACCTCCACCTAAAGCCATACCAAGACTAGCAAAGCCATAATAGCTGGCCATGAGTGCTGGCTTGGCAAAACGGGAGATAAGGTCGAAAGTGGTCGGTTCTGAAATCATGACCCCGAAAGAAAAAAGCAGCATTCCACAAATGAATAGAGACAAGAAATTTGTTGAGCCTAAGAGAACTAACCCTATGCCCATTAGACCAAACCCTAGCTTTAATGTGAAGATCAATTCAAAACGAGTCATCCATTTACTGATGAAGTATTGGCACAAAATGATAGTGAAAGAAAACAAAAGCAATACCAGAGAAACCGCCTGAGGATGGTTAGTGATTTGAACAGCGTGAATCGGAATAGTTAGAAAGAGCTGCATATACATAAAGTAATAACCTATGGTAATTAGTGTAAAGGTAACAAAATGGCGATCTTTAATTACTGTTCTCCACATGCTTTCAAATGGGATATGCTGGGTCTGAACGTAAATCTCAGGTAATCTTATATACGATAAAATACTAATGAAAATAAATATTGCAGCACTGGCTAAAGAAATATATATAAAGTCAAAATGAATTAATATCGCTCCTAATATAGAAGCCAAGGCGATACCAACGTTAGCTAGTATTTTTCGGATGGCAAACATCCTGCTTCTTTCTTGGATTGGAGTTAGGGTACTGAGTGCAGCGTGACTAGTAGAGTCAAATGCAGCCCCACCTAAACCGGTACGCTAGAAATAAACTAAATACATGGTCTGATAACGCAAACAGACCAAATCCCATTCCTCTGACGAACATACCAGAAACAATCATCATTTTATAGCCAATGCGATCTGCTACTAATCCTGCAAGGAAACCAAAGCCCTGCTGGGTGAACTGGCGCAGCATTAATAAGAGCCCTGCAAGGAATGGTGTCCAAAGTAAGCTGCCAGTAAGATAGTAGGAGAGATAGGGAATAAGGGCAAAAAAGCCTAGAGACATCAATAGTGTATTTAGAAGTAATAAAGGTACTCCTAGTGGAAAGGAATGCTGCCATCGAATCATTTGTACACACTCTCCTAAAACATTCATTCAAAAACGATAAGATTATCATAGCTGTTTCCTCATGATTAATAAAATGAATTATTTAAATAGCTGTAATCAAAAAAATTGATTAGAAACACAACTAAGGTATACTAAGTTTGTGGTTTAAAAGTGGTATAAACGATGAATGTGAGGGATTTTTATGGAGATACAGGAACTGAAGGCCTTTGTAGAGTTAACAAAGTTCAAAAACTTCACTAGAGCAGCTGAAAAGCTACATATTTCTCAATCTACCGTAACGATGAGAATAAAATCATTAGAGCTTAGTTTAGGAAAAAAGCTATTAATTCGAGACAATAGATATGTGGAGCTGACAACGGCAGGGAAAAGATTTCTCTTGTATGCTCAACGGATATTAGAATTAGTGCAGGAAAGTGAAAGGATTGTAGCAGCAGACGAAGAGTTCGAAGATCAATTAGTTTTAGGCAGTCTTAATTCACTTTGGGAATATATGCTTTTCCCTGCTCTTGATCAATTTGCAGAGCGTTATCCTACAATTGCTTTACGAACGATTATAGGACATTCCGATGAAATTATAAATAAAATCATGGATGGAATTATTGATGTAGGTATCGTCTATATTCCGCCAAAAGGACTAGATATGGAGGTAGTTCCTCTTTTTTCTAACACATTAAAGCTGGTAGCCCATCAGAGCTTCGATATAGGGGAGCAACCAATCTCTATTCAGGAATTGTCTACGTATCCCTACGTTCATATGGACTGGGGAGATCCGTTCTCTTCCTGGTATCGGTCTGAGACTGGAAAAGGGAAAGTACACAGCTTACAGGTCGATCATGCTGCTTATTTACTCAAATTCATTCAGTCAGGGAAATACTATGGATTCTTATTAAACTCTGTTTGTGATCCTTTAATTGAAAAAGGTGAGCTCAAACAGATAGAGCTAAAGCTGGACAAACCTGTTCCGAAGCGTACGACTTATCTTATCTACCCAAAAAGAAAAGAACAGCAGCTTGGTGTTTCTACATGGATTGACTATATATTGAGTATAGACTTGGGAGCATCATAAAAGTCTCCCAAGTCAGGGGTGTTAGCTGTTTTAGACTGCCAAGTTAACTTATACTTCTAATAGGTTTATCTGGTCTTAAATTTTTTGAATCTGAATTTGACTAGCTGTTCCAATACGATTAGAAATTTCGTTCAAAATGTTTGGATACTGAGAGTAGGCCCCAACCTGAGTTCCATCAACGATGACGCGATAAATAGGGTTACTTCCTCCACCACCGTAGCCTGAAACCCTAAAGAATGTGTGGTTACCAAGCACTCTTTTTTCTACAACCTCTCTATACGTTAAACCGTTAAAGCTATATTCTTCTCTTCCATTCCTTATTCTTGATCGGTTGTTATATAGGGCATTCGTGTTAAACCATAGACAGCTACCAATAGGATTTGCTCCTCCATTTAATGCAACATCTAAAGAATCTGTCCACGCTTGAGTACTCCTGTTGGGCTCACGAGCAGAAAGAGTCGTCATACCTGTGAACTGATAAGGATGCAGAATTGTTCCGTTAATAGTGTTACCTCCAAACTCTGCTAGGTTGACAGCAATACGGTTTAGCACCACATGATAGCAACCTCTCTTGCCTTCTAGCGTCTCACCACGGGCCTCAGAATAAATCATACGTGCCATGTTATCAGCAGCTGGTAAGCTTCTAAAATGGTTTAAATTCCACGGGTTATTTGGATTGTGGTTTCTTATTGGATCTCCATAAGCCATGTATCAATCTCCCCTTAAAATTAGTTTTAAGGGCGAGGGAATTGAAAGACAGGTCGAGTACAATTCCCGATACTCTCCCATCTTTTCGCTCTTCTCTAATAAAAGGAAAGGAGAGATCGAAAATACAAGATTCATCCATCATTTCTTGCATAGAGATCAAAAATAGTGTAGACTTATTTTTAAGTTCGATCAAAATCGAACTAATTAAAGTCCAATTAATTGAGAACACAGGAACACAGGAACACAGGAACACAGGAACACAGGAACACAGGAACACAAGAACACAAGAACACAAGAACAACAAACATGTTGTAAATCAACCCAGCAATGGAGGTCCTGAATGAGCATAAAGCCAAAAGAAAACCTAGAAATAATCCTAGAATGTTCTCCTGTATATGAGCTTGTACTTAGCTTACGTGCTTATTTAAATAAGAAAGATAGAAAGATATTAGAGCTCGGTAAAGACAGGGTTAAGCAAATCGATGAGCAGTTATCTCCAGAAATTAAAGAAATAATGGAAAGCGAACGTGATTTTCTATTACAGCAGTGTGATATTATATCGCTTGTTTATCTTTGTCCCACTAAGGAAAGTGTTTCAGGATTTTTAGAGTGGTTAAGACAGGACAGTGAATGCTTCAAAAAACTGCATCAATTTATACTGGATGAAAGTGGACACTCTGCAGTACAAACATGTGATCTAAATGGACTAAAGGACCGTATAGTTACGATATGGGAAGGGTGGTATAAGCAATACTTTGCTAACGTTGAAGAGAAGATAACGGCAGAACTTAACCGTAGCTTGTCTGAAAAAAAAGAATGGATGGGGAAGCTTTCGGCGATAGAAATCATTGAAAGATTAACAAATGGTATGTACCTAGAGGATACGAATGCAGATCAAATTATATTGATCCCACAAGTACACTTTAGCCCCTTTAACATCTATACTCAGCTAAACGTCGGTGAGCAACTGAAGCAATTCTATTGCTATCCGATTGATCTTCAAGCTAGCGCCGATGAACCCGCACCTAGGTTGCTAAGGATCGTAAAATGCATATCTGATCCTAATAGACTGAAAACGCTTCGTTTTTTGTACCAAACAGAAAAAAGCTTTACCGAAATTGTACAGCACCTTGGGCTGGCCAAAAGTACCGTCCACCACCATGTTGTCATGCTTCGGGCAGCAGGGCTTGTTCGGTATCATATATCGGATACAAAAGGAACAAGGTATAGTCTTAGAGAGACGAGGATAAGGGAAATTTCCGATGTTATACATGAATATGTTACTAGATAATCTATCGTTTATTTTAATAGATGGAATAAATGAGGGAGAGTGACAGGGTGAGAACGTTAATGCAGAACAGGTCATTTATGTTTATCTGGCTAGGTCAGTCTGCGTCTGCTTTAGGGGGAACGTTTACTACGTTTCTAATGTCATGGTTAGCGTATGAATTTACAGGATCTATGGTAGCTATGGGGAGTGTGTGGGTTTTTTATATGGTGCCTAGTATTATCGTTCAGTTGATTTCGGGACCATATTTGGATCGCTGGGATCGTAGAGCTGTGATGGTTTTTTCTGAGTGGGTTCGTGCGGGAACCTTTTTAATCGCTTTAATTCTCTTTTTTACAGGGCAGCTTGGTCTAGTTTATCTCTATATTATTGCTCTTGTCATGGGGATAGCAGAGCCCCTCTTTCGGCCTTCAAGTATGGCTTATGTAGCCCAGATCCTACCCAAGGATAAGCTGGTCCAAGGAAATTCCTCTTTAGAAGGAACGATGCAGCTTATGATGCTTATTGGACCCGCCTTAGCTGGTCTGCTATTGCAGCTGATAGGAGTACAAATCATAATAGGGATGCTGGTCATTGTATTGGGATTAGCGGGCTTTTTTCTATTCCTTTTACCGAAATCCAATCATACCTATGTTCAAAAGGAAGGCTGGTTCACTCAATTTAAGGAGGGTCTTTCCTTTTATAAAATATACCCAGTACTGCTAGGTGTAGGAATCCTCCTCATGCTCATGAATTTTTGCGTTGGTGCTGTTAGTCCAATGTATCTCCCATATGTAACGGAAGTGTTGAGCGGCTCAACGTTTCAATATGGCTTGTTTATGTCTGCATTCTCTTTAGGTATGGTTTTGGGCTCAGTGCTGATTGGAGCAGCTAAGGAACCTAAGGATAGACGTAAGTTGATGCTAGGGGCAGCCTTCTTAGAAGGAGTAGGATTTTTGGTCTTGGGAGTAAGCTCAGTATACGTTCTTTCTCTTCTTGTAGCGGTGATTCAGGGCATATTCATCATGAGCTTTAACATACATAACACAACCCTGTACCAAAGGCGTGTGCCAGAGCATTTACGAGGACGAGTGTTTTCCATTAGAATTTTACTTGCTCAAGCTGGTGTGCCAGTTGGTGCTTTATTAGGTGGAATTGTTGCTGACGCATGGGGTGTTTCAATCTTATTTTTAGCTATAGGTAGCTTGATTACATTGGTAGCTATCATCGCTTTTCTGACACCTATTTTTAAGCAGTTAAATGATCATGTGCCAGAGGTACAGGGAGAAACATCTGCCTAAGAAGAAAATGCTGCTGTCTGAGATGAAAAACAGCTAGGCAAAAACACATGCTTGTTTTCATAAGCTAGGGGATAAAAATCAGGTTTTGCTGGTAGATCTGATTCAAAACAAGGTTAGGAAATTTCCTTAGTATAAGCTGCAGGATTTCTTCAATTAAGTAGGTGTCGCTTGAACTAAAGGAAAAAACCAATTCACCCCAAAGCTCTGTATCATAACGACAAAGCATACCTAAAAGATAAGATAGCATATTAATCACGACTAGTTCATCGGAAATCCGTAAAGTCCCCTTCGTATAAAAGAAAAATGATCCATCACTATTCCGACAGATCTGGGGATGCTGAAGAGGTGTAAAAAGTGGATTTTTGCTCTCAAAATGAAGAGAAAACGTACGTTGGTCCGAGTGAAGTAAAGACTCATGTTCAGATAACCCCACTACAAAGAGGTCTGTCAAGCTTTCAAATTCCGTTTGAGTTATACCCTCTTTCTTATCAGGTATAAAACGAAGCTCCCACATATTAGCCGTAGCAGCCTGTCTATCCTCCAGTATTAGTGATGCTGTAGTAGTAACAGGCAAAGGTTGTTCTGTAATGTGCACAGGAAGGAGTGTTTGTTCTCCTGTTTTCCTAGTATAGATATCCTGTAGCTCAGGGACCATACTAAGTAGCTCTCTCACCTTAAACTTGCTGTGCACCTTTAAAGATGACGTAAGGGTCATTTCGGCAAATAAGGGCAGTAGCCCGTCACGTTGTACCTTGATCTCATCTAAAAGGAACTGGTAATGTAATTTTTTCTTCTTGCGTGTAGTAATTCCATGCTGCAGGACAGCCGTTGTTCGAGGATAAAAAGGGTCATTGATTAAAATCACCGCCTTCATCAAACTGGTTACGCCATAATAGAGCAGAAGTGGACGGACAATAAACTCACTCTCCTTAGCCGACTTGAAATAGGCTACCCCTTGCTTTAAAAAATAAATTAATTTATGCGTATTTTCATAGGCTAGTCGTAGAGCTTGCTTCTCTTCTTGAATATCGGGGAAGGCCTTATAGCGCTCTAATAATAATGCCTTCACATTTGGCTCATTTTGATAATAGTGAAAAAAGCTCCATATTTTCTGCATAGGATCTTCCGTTTTTATATATGAATCGATCATTAGATATCCCCACCTTTTTTATTCGGCTCACAAGTATAGAATGTGCAAAAGAGTCTGACTTATTTCCCCTATCTTGACGTAAATTTTGGCTTCTGATAAACTTTCAATAATATTTTTTAGTATTATTCGGAAATGACGCAAAAAAAGGAAAGGGTCAGGTGTTATGTGGGAGAATAAATTTGCTAAAGAAGGACTTACATTTGATGATGTATTGCTTGTTCCAGCCAAATCGGAGGTCTTGCCCCGAGATGTTCATTTATCTGTACAGCTTAGTGAAACATTAAAGCTGAATATTCCTGTTATTAGTGCAGGTATGGATACTGTTACAGAGGCAGAAATGGCGATTGCTATGGCTAGGCAGGGAGGCCTAGGCATTATTCACAAGAACATGTCTATTGAAGAACAAGCGGAGCAGGTAGATCGAGTTAAACGCTCTGAAAGTGGTGTCATCACAAACCCTTTTTCTTTAACGGCACAGCACAAGGTCTATGATGCTGAGCATCTGATGAGCAAGTATCGGATTTCTGGTGTTCCGATCGTGGACGAGCAGCAAAAGCTTGTAGGTATTTTAACGAACCGTGATCTACGCTTCATTCACGATTACTCCATTGAAATCAATGATGTCATGACCCGAGATAACCTGATTACAGCACCTGTAGGAACCACATTAGAGCAAGCAGAAGAGATTCTGCAAAAGCACAAAATTGAAAAGCTCCCACTCGTCGATGATCAATATTTGCTACGTGGCTTAATTACCATTAAGGATATTGAAAAAGCGATTGAATTCCCTCATGCAGCAAAGGATCATAAAGGTCGTCTTATCGTTGGTGGAGCGATTGGTGTGTCCAAGGATATCGATGAGCGTGTGTCCGCTTTAGTAGAAGCTGGGGTAGACGTTATTGTTATTGATACGGCCCATGGTCACTCTAAGGGTGTGCTAGACACCATTAAGCGTGTTCGTGAGCAGTATCCTGACCTGAACATTATTGCTGGTAACGTAGCTACTGGTGAAGGAACAAGATCCCTTATAGAAGCTGGAGCGAACATTGTAAAAGTTGGAATTGGACCAGGCTCCATCTGTACGACACGTGTTGTAGCTGGAATCGGGGTTCCACAAATAACAGCGGTATATGACTGTGCTACTGTGGCTCGTGAGTATAACGTACCGATTATTGCTGATGGAGGTATTAAATACTCTGGAGATATTACCAAGGCAATTGCTGCTGGAGCTAGTGTTGTTATGCTAGGAAGTCTCCTAGCAGGAGTATCTGAAAGTCCTGGAGAGTTTGAAATCTTCCAAGGCCGTCGCTTTAAGGTATACCGTGGAATGGGCTCTATTGGAGCAATGAAAACGGGGAGTAAGGATCGCTACTTTCAAGAGGGAGAGCAGAAGCTTGTTCCTGAAGGGATTGAAGGAAGAGTTCCTTATAAAGGGCCATTAGCTGATTCCATCCATCAGCTTGTCGGAGGGCTGCGTGCAGGAATGGGCTATTGTGGGACGAAAACCGTAACAGATTTGATTCAGAATGGACAATTCGTGCGTATTACAAACGCTGGTCTTAGGGAATCCCACCCACATGATGTACAAATTACGAAGGAAGCACCAAACTATTCCATCAGCTAGATAGCTGTAAGGAAAGATTAATGATGTCCGTAAGCCAAATGTTACGCAATGTTCATATTTGATGGCGGATAGACGTACTAAAAACAAGAGCAGGGACGAATCTAAAGGCAGGAAATAATTCCTGTCTTTTTTTGCATGGTCAGCTATGATAAAATATTTGTTAGTTTGGCTTATTATTATGGGGGTGCGAGGATTGAAATTAATGAAAAAAATCGGATGGCTTGGGCTCATTGTTATGCTAGCTTTTACAACGATTACTGGTGGGTTGGGAACGCTATCTGTGGCGGCAAATACACCTTTTGATCTTGATGCAGAATCTGCCTTATTAGTTGAGGTAGAAACAGGTAAAATTGTATTTAGTAAAAATGCGGACGTAGCACTTCCCCCTGCAAGTATGAGTAAGATGATGACCGAATATCTTGTTTTAGAAGCGATACATAACGGAGATTTTGATTGGGATACAGTTGTGACAACAAGTCCTTTTGCCCATTTCATTGCTTCATTGGATGGGACATCCAGGGTGTGGCTGGCACAAGGAGAACAAAGAACAGTAGAAGAACTGTATACGGCTATGGCGGTATACTCTGGGAATGATGCAACGGTTGCTCTAGCAGAGCAGGTGGCCGGCTCAGAGCAGCTTTTTGTTCAGCTAATGAATGAAAAGGCAAGAGAGCTAGGCATGACCAACTCTCATTTTGTAAATTCAACAGGGCTACCTAACAGTATGCTAGGTCAGCATATTCATACAGGAACAGAATCGGACGAGAACCTTATGTCTGCAAGAGATACGGCTATTCTAGCTCGTGCTTTAGTACGTGAGTACCCGGAGGTATTAGAATTTTCCTCCATTCCGGAAATTGAAGCAGGCTATTTTGATATTGAAATGATTAACTTTAACTGGATGCTAGAAGGACACCGTACAGGAACTCCGCTTGGTTTAACGTATCAAGGTCTTGATGGGCTGAAAACGGGCTATACGGACCTTGCAGGAAACTGTTTTACTGGTACAGCAGAGCGTGACGGTGTAAGACTGATTAGTGTCATTATGAAATCGGAAACTCAGCAGTCTCGTTTTGTCGAGACTCAAAAGCTGCTTGACTATGGTTTTAATAACTTTGAGTTAAATGAAGTTGTACAAGCTGGTGAAATCATTGAAGGCTATGAAACCATTCCTGTGGCAAAAGGGAAGCAAAAGGAGCTACCTGTTGCCATTGAACAAGCATTAACTACTTATATGTACGAGGGTGAAGAGGAACTCTACACCTTAGAGGTTGTCATGGATCCAGAGCTGGTCGATGAAGAGGGTCGCTTGATTGCACCGATTGAGCAAGGAACAGCTGTAGGAGAAGTTAGAGTTGTGTACACAGGGAATACAGAGTATAGTTTTATTCAACAGGATCAAACATCGGAATCACTAGAACTGATTGCCCAAGAGGATATCGAAAAAGCAGGCTGGCTACGTCTCTTTATGCGTTCGATTTTGGAGTTTTTCTCGAATGTGTGGGTGAGTATTGTAGAAGGAATCCAAGGCTGGTTTTCGTAAATACTAGAAGGTAAGCTATAACGGTCATTTCGATCAGAAGTCTGAATAAATTCTTAAATTCTAATTCCGATAGGAGGAATACACATGCAAGAAGCAGGAACGTCTAGAGTTAAAAGAGGGATGGCAGAAATGCAAAAAGGTGGCGTAATCATGGATGTGGTTAACGCTGAACAGGCAAAAATCGCTGAAGCTGCAGGAGCCGTTGCCGTTATGGCCTTAGAGCGAGTACCATCAGATATTCGAGCGGCTGGTGGAGTTGCCCGTATGGCAGATCCAACGATCGTAGAACAGGTTGTAGGAGCCGTTTCCATTCCCGTTATGGCTAAAGCACGTATCGGACATTTTGTTGAAGCCAAGGTGCTAGAAGCTCTTGGAGTCGATTATATTGATGAAAGTGAAGTGCTGACTCCAGCGGATGAGGTGTTCCACATCAATAAGCATGACTTTACTGTCCCTTTTGTTTGTGGTGCGCGTGATTTAGGTGAAGCTCTGCGCCGTGTAGGTGAAGGAGCATCGATGCTGCGTACGAAGGGTGAGCCAGGAACAGGGAACATCGTAGAGGCTGTACGTCATATGAGGATGGTTCAATCTCAAATTCGTAAAGTGAAGAGCTTGTCTAAGGATGAGCTAATGACAGAAGCGAAGAATTTAGGAGCTCCGTACGAGCTATTGCTAGAGATTCATGAAACAGGCAAGCTTCCTGTTGTTAACTTTGCAGCTGGAGGAATTGCTACACCTGCTGATGCGGCTCTAATGGTTCATTTAGGAGCAGATGGAGTGTTTGTAGGCTCTGGTATCTTTAAATCAGATAACCCTGAGAAGTTCGCTAGAGCGATCGTTGAAGCGACAACACATTATGAGGATTATGAGCTAATCGGAAAAATATCTAAGGATCTAGGTACACCGATGAAGGGTATTGAGATTTCCAATATTGCCCCTTCTGAACGGATGCAGGATCGCGGCTGGTAGGAGAAGGATGAAAATAGGTGTATTAGCCTTGCAGGGTGCTGTGGCCGAGCATGTTCGTATGCTACAGAAGGCTGGAGCAGAGGCGTTCCCAATTAAGAAGGTCGAACAGCTGGAGGATATATCAGGCTTAGTCATTCCAGGCGGAGAAAGCACAACAATTGGTAGGCTTATGAGGATGTATGGCTTTATGGAGAGGCTACAGCAGTTAGCCTCCTCAGGATTCCCTTTGTTCGGCACCTGTGCAGGTTTAATTATTTTAGCTAAACGTATTGCTGAGCAAGAAACCTCTCATCTAGGAGTTATGGACATAGATGTGCAACGAAACGCTTTTGGCCGTCAGCGGGAAAGCTTTGAAACAAACCTAGTTCTTGAAGGAATAGCTGATGACTTTAGAGCGGTATTTATTCGAGCTCCCCTTATTTTAGAGGTCGGTTCAGATGTCCAAATTCTAGCGAAGCACAAGGACAGTATTGTAGCGGCTAGGCAAGGCCATTATCTAGCAGCAAGCTTTCATCCAGAACTTACGGAGGACGAGCGCTTACACGCTTATTTCGTTCAAATGGTTCAGTCCTACGCTTGGGGCAACACAGAAGGTAAGAAGCAAGAGATTCAGCGTGAGCAAGAGATATAGAGCCTTAGGTTAACTCTCTTCCCTTATTGGGGTGAGGGTTTTTCTCTCTGGCTGCTCCTTGAGCCTAGGCTCCCCATAGTATCTGCATGGATTGATTTTACCCATATTGCCCATTTTAACTGTATTCGTGATATTATAGGGGAAGCAAAAATAATATCTGTAAATGATTGTATAAAAGGAGTGCTTTTATGCTTGATGCGAAACGATTACGTACTGATTTTGAAGAGGTGAAAGAAAAGCTCCAGCACCGTGGTGAGGATATTACAGAGCTGGACAAGTTTCCTGAGCTAGATACGAAACGCAGAGCTTTAATTCAACAAGTTGAGGAGCTAAAGAGCCGTAGAAATAGCGTTTCTCAACAGGTGGCCCTGCTTAAAAGAGAAAAACAGGATGCGGAGCATCTGATTCAAGAAATGAAAAGTGTGAATGATCAAATCAAACAACAGGATGAAGAGCTAAACGCTCTTGATGCACAAATTAATGATATCCTGCTAACCATACCTAATGTTCCACATGAGAGTGTGCCGATTGGGGCAACTGAGGATGATAACGTGCTTCACCGTACATGGGGAGAAACTCCTCAATTTGATTTTGAACCACAGCCCCACTGGGACATTGCCAGCAAGCTAGGCATTTTAGATTTTGAAGCAGCGGCCAAGGTAACGGGTGCACGCTTTGTCTTTTTGAAGAAGATCGGAGCTCGTTTAGAGCGTGCGTTAATTAACTTTATGTTGGATCAGCATATTGATCAGCATGGCTATGAGGAAATTGTGCCTCCGTATATCGTTAATCGTGAGAGCATGACAGGGACAGGGCAGCTTCCTAAATTTGAAGAGGACGCTTTTAAATTGCAGGATACAGACTTTTTCCTGATCCCTACATCAGAGGTTCCTGTAACGAACTATTATCGTGATCATGTATTGGACGTGGAGCAGCTTCCAGTTGCTTTTGCGGCGTATAGTGCTTGCTTCAGATCTGAAGCGGGGTCTGCCGGAAGAGATACAAGAGGGCTGATTCGTCAGCATCAATTTAATAAGGTTGAGCTTGTTCGTTTTGTAAAGCCAGAGGACTCCTATGAGGAGCTAGAAAAGCTAACGGCTCACGCTGAACGAATTCTACAGCTGCTAGAGCTTCCTTATCGAGTGCTTAATATGTGTACAGCAGATCTAGGCTTTACTGCCGCTAAAAAGTACGACATAGAGGTCTGGCTTCCAAGCTATTCTACCTACCGTGAGATTTCCTCCTGTAGTAACTTTGAAGATTTCCAGGCAAGAAGAGCCAATATTCGCTTTAGAAGAGACAAAAAAGGTAAGCCAGAATTTGTTCATACACTCAACGGCTCTGGCCTAGCTATTGGAAGAACGGTTGCAGCGATTTTGGAGAACTATCAGGCGCAGGACGGTAGAGTAAGAGTCCCTGCCGTTTTACAGCCTTACTTAGGCAATCGTACACATTTAGAATAGCCATTCTGTAAACAGCAAGACTAAATTTACAAACGATGACTCTGCACGGTCATTGATAGATAGACTAGGAAAGAAATGGAGGGGGATAAGTCTTAAAAGAGACGATTCCCCCATTTTATTTTACAGTCTAAGAATTTATAAAATTTGATACAATGGTTTCTTCAAGTTTTATAATTTATAAATTCTGACTGCAGGACATAGGACGACTTGCAACTTTAGTTGCTTAGCGTCACTTGCGCACTATGTGGTGAAAGCTTCCTCTAATGATGGACTAGGCAACCTCTTCGAGAGGGCTTCAATAGAAGCTTTTCTAACAGAACTCCTGTACATATGACGTCAAATATGACAAAATTTAGAGTATAGACCAAAACAGTAATGTATATAAAGGTAGATTTTGTATTTTATTTTCTAAAAATTCGCTCAAATTATCTGCTTCGTTTAGTCAGAAATGAATGACATTATTTTGGTAAACAAGGGGTGTTACTGTGAGTAAAGAAAAAGTACTTGAAGTTAGTGATCTCAAGACCTACTTTTTTGGCGATGATGGCCGTGTATCAAAAGCTGTAGATGGAGTGAGCCTAGACGTCTATGCTGGAGAAACATTAGCTATTGTAGGCGAATCGGGCTCTGGAAAGAGTGTTAGCTCTCTTTCTATCATGGGTCTTATTCCTGAGCAAATAGGAGAAGTGGTAGAAGGGAAAATATTGTTCGAGGGACAGGATCTCCTTAAGCTTTCTGAGAAGCAATTAACACGCATACGAGGGAATCAAATAGCGATGATCTTCCAAGAGCCGATGGTCTCCTTAAATCCTATTTTTACGGTAGGGTACCAAATAGCAGAAGCTCTAAGGAAGCATAAAGGTTTAAAGAAAGCGGCTGCATACGAGAAGGCAATCCATCTGTTAAAGCTAGTAGGTTTTCCAAGGGCTGAGGAGACGGTACATGAGTATCCTCATCAGCTCTCAGGGGGAATGAGACAAAGAGCAGTAATCGCTATGGCTATGTGCTGTGAGCCTAGGCTGCTTATTGCTGATGAGCCGACTACAGCTTTAGATGTGACCGTACAAGCACAAATTCTTGAGTTAATGAAGGATGTGAAGGAAAAGTATGATTCCTCCATTCTGCTCATTACCCATGATTTAGGTGTTGTCGCAGAAATGGCTGATCGAGTGATCGTCATGTATGCAGGTCAAGTAGTAGAAGAAGCATCGGTCCACGATATATTTGACCGGTCTCTTCATCCGTATACGGAAGGCTTGATGTCTAGTATGCCAAGACTAGAGGATGAGGAGACACGTTTAGAACAAATCCCTGGAGCGATTCCTCCTTCTCATAGCTTTCCACAGGGATGTCGCTTTGCCCCTAGGTGTAGTAAAGTAATGGCCCGTTGTATGGAAGAGGATCCGGAGCTCATCGAGCATGAAATTCGTCATCGTGTGCGTTGTTTTCTGTATGATGATTCCGAATCAATTGTAATAAATGATGACAGAACAGTAGAGAGAAAGAAAGACAAGGAGGTATTACTAGAAGTAAAAGGATTAAAAAAATACTTCCCGCTTCGAAAAGGATTATTCGGCAAACCGATAAAGGAAATCAAAGCGGTCGATCACGTTTCTTTTACTATCTATAAAGGAGAAACTTTAGGGATTGTGGGAGAATCCGGTTCAGGGAAATCAACGCTGGGGAGGACACTGCTCCGTTTGCTCGAGCCTACTGCTGGTCAAATCCTATTTAATGGTCAAAGCCTCTCTGAGTTAAGAGCATCAGAATTAAGGAAGCAGCGCAGGGAAATGCAAATGATTTTTCAGGATCCTTTTGCTACGTTAAATCAACGGATGACCATAGGACAATTAATGATGGAGCCAATGATTATTCATAACCTTTATCCCCCTATGGAGAGGGAAGCAAAGGTGATAGAGTGGTTAGAACGAGTCGGATTATCTGCAGCAGCGTTATCGAAATATCCTCATGAGTTTTCGGGTGGACAGCGTCAAAGAATAGGAATCGCTAGAGCTGTTGCTATGCATCCCCAGCTAGTGGTTGCGGATGAGCCGGTTTCGGCGCTAGATGTATCCATACAGGCTCAGGTTTTGAATCTACTGGCCGATTTACAGGAAGAGCTAAACCTAACATACTTATTTATCTCTCATGATTTAAGTGTAATTAAGCATTTCTGTGATCGAGTCGGTGTGATGTATTTAGGACGTATGATGGAAATTGCTCCTAAGAGAAACTTTTATCAAAAACCTTTACACCCTTATAGTCAAGCGTTGCTTTCAGCTATTCCCGTACCGAATCCCAAAGCAACTGGAGAGAAAATCATATTACAAGGAGATCCACCTAGTCCGGCAAATCCTCCATCCGGCTGCGTATTTCGTACGCGCTGTACCCAAGCACATGAGCGCTGTGAGAAGGAAATTCCTCAGCTTACCCACCAAGGGGATGGTCAATATGTGGCCTGTCATTTGTACACTTCTGATTCAACAGATCTTTCTAGTTCTATAAGGGAAGAGGTTGCCGTTGGTGTTGATTAGATGATGTACTAGTAAAAGTTGGCTTAATGAAAAGCATGAGTACGTTTTAAAACCGTACTCATGCTTTTTATGCTGTATAAAAGAATGGATAGGATAATTTCTATCTCTGTGGTAAAGCATAATTTAACTTTTTGCCGATGCGCTCTAAGATAGGGTAGATTGATTCAGGGTTTTTAACAAGATCATACTCATTGATATTTAGCCTTAAAATCGGACAAGCGTTAAACTGATTAATCCAATTCTCATAGCGCTCATGAAGCTCTTTCCAATAGGCTAAAGGCGTTTCCTGCTCCATAGGGCGTCCTCGCTCTTGTACACGCTGCACAATATCATCGAAGGTTCCCTCTAAGTAGATAATCATGTTCGGATGAGGGAAATAAGGAGTCATCACCATCGCTTCAAACAAGGACGTGTACGTTTCAAAATCTGTTTCGTTCATATTGCCTTGCTGGTACAGCATTTTAGCAAAAATCCCTGTATCCTCATAAATAGAGCGATCCTGAATAAACCCGCCGCCATATTCAAAGATTCTTTTTTGTTCCTTAAATCTTTCCGCTAAAAAATAAATTTGGAGATGAAAGCTCCAGCGTGAAAAATTTTGATAGTACAAATCTAAGTATGGATTTCCTTCTACTTTTTCTAAAGATGTACGAAAACCTAACGCTTCCGCCAGACGGTGAGTCATAGTCGATTTTCCTACTCCTACCGTTCCAGCTACAGTAAGGATTGCATCCTTAGGGATATTATATTGTTCGGCTACATTCATACTGATTCTCCTTCTCCAATAATGTGCTAACCTGCTGAATGATGTCATTTAAATCCTTCTTCGACGCTACAAAATCAAGCTCATCTCCGTTAAACTCCAGCACAGGGATATCAGGGTGACTGCGCTTAAATTCATACATAAAATCTCGGTAATCGGTCGATAATTGTTGTAGGTACGCTTGATCAATGCTCTTTTCCATTTCTCTTCCACGCATTTGAATGCGCTCAATCAGCGTTTCAAGGCTGGCATTTAAATAAATGATCAAATTGGGCTTAGGCATGTCCTGAACTAAAATATCATAAATTTGTATGTATTTCTGCCACTCGCTAGGCTGTAAAGTTCGGCGAGCGAAAATCGTATTTTTAAAAATATGATAATCAGCCACTACAGGCTTGTTTTGGGCTAAAAAACTTGATTGGATGTCAAATAGCTGTTTATAGCGATTACACAGGAAGAACATTTCCATTTGGAAGCTCCACTCATCCATATTTTGATAAAATTTATCTAAAAAAGGATTTTCTTCTACAATCTCCTGCAATAAATGAAATTGAAACGTTTTACTGATTTCCTTCGACAAAGAGGTTTTACCCACACCGATGGGTCCTTCAATGCTAATAAAAGGGATTTTCACACCGCTCTCCTCCTAATTAAGAAGCCTGTCTCTTGTATGGTTAGGCATATCATGTCGTGTTTGTGTAGACAGTCAAAGGGCTACAATTGTATGATATAAACACATCTTTGAAGCTTGTACAACGTTTGAGCGTCCGACAGGATACACCATAATAAGATATTAGTACCTTGTCGATATTATAGCAAAAAACATAGAAGTGCAACCAGTAGAGTAAATAATTTATAGCGTTTAAAAGGTTAACTTAACCGTCGGATAAATTCCCATTTTTGCCGCTATGGAGGAGGGTAGGAGATGGACAATAATTCATCGAAAGCATCGGAGATACAAAGCGATCTACAGCCATATGTTGATTATATGGAGGAAGCCATTCGATTGGCTAAGCAAGCCGAAGATTTAGGTGAGGTTCCCATTGGAGCTGTTGTTGTTCGAGATGGTGAGATTATTGGTCGTGGATATAACAGAAGAGAAATCGACGGCAATCCGTTAGGTCATGCTGAGCTTATGGCCATTTCGGAGGCAGCAGAAAAACTAGGGGGCTGGAGACTAGAGCAGTGTCAATTGATAGTGACATTAGAGCCTTGTCCGATGTGTGCGGGGGCCATTATACAGGCTAGAATTCAGCTGCTCATTTATGGAGCGAAGGATCCCAAGGCAGGTTATGCTGGATCTTTGTACAACACCTTGCAGGATCAGCGTTTAAATCATCAGACAGAAATTATTCACGGTGTATGCCAAGAGGAGTGTCAGGAGCTGCTACAATCCTTTTTTCGCCGGTTAAGAGCACAGAAAAAAGAACACAAGGCTCAAATGTCCTCTCAGTATAGGGAAAGTGGCACAGGAAGCGATAGTCCCATAGAATCCTAACTTTTGGAAGAAGGAATATCTTGTGTTCCGAGTCAGAATTATATATAATGATAGATGCACCATTTATCAGGTGCCTAAAATCATATATAAAGTTTGCTGTGCTAGATGGGGAGGTAGCGGTGCCCTGTAACCTGCAATCCGCTATAGCAGGGTTGAATTCCTAATCGAGGTTTGTATGATGTAAGGTCTGGCTATTGCAAGTGGTGTTGATGAATGGGTCCTACGCAACGGAAGCCCATGAACCCCGTCAGGTCCGGAAGGAAGCAGCGGTAAGTGGTGTCTAACGTGTGCCGCAGGGTCGCCTGTTCTGAGCTAACTACAATAGTACGCTTGGGTGATACTTATCGAGCTTAGGTGCACAGCATTTCATATAAAACACACTAAGTTATCTAACAAAGTAGTGTTTTTTTTATTCCTTTTTTAACTTGCAGATGTTGCATTTTTGAACATTTCCTAAAAATTTTGATTTGAGCTAGGCAGGAACTTTTGATCGCCATGTAGAATATAAAACAATAATTTCCAATAAAAACAGATGTTTAGAAGGGGGAGTATCGTGTTTGTTACTATTCATGTACGTAACCACAAAGAACAACAACTGCTACATAATTTAACTTACATTGATGCCCCTTGTATCCTTTTTCATCATCATTCAGGTCGCTTGCTAGGATGTAATGATCAGTTTTTACGTGTATCTCACTATCGTCCCGAGCAGCTTAAAGATATATACATATATGAAGGTTTGTTCCAAAATATAAGAAATATTCATGAATTGCAGCAAATTATTGTACAGAATAATAAGGCGAACATAGAGTGGAAAGGTGCAAATCAGTTATGGCGAAGCCAAATCCGCCCCTTTTGTATTCCTTTCGAACAGCTGGATCAGCAGCAGGATTATCCCGAATACTTGTGTCTTCAATTTATGGAGGGTCAAGAACAACAGGGTCAAGAATATCAACGTGAATTCCTTTCTCTATTTTCTGAGCAGCTACTCAGCCAATCCCATTTAGCCTTACTTCTTGTAGATTGTGAGGGAGAAGTGCTGACAATGACGAAAGCGGCTACAGAGATCATGGGTGGAGAAATAGAGGATTATATCGGTCAAAACATCTTAGAGTATTATGCCT
This sequence comes from Bacillus horti, assembly GCF_030813115.1. Classification (NCBI taxonomy): domain Bacteria; kingdom Bacillati; phylum Bacillota; class Bacilli; order Caryophanales; family Bacillaceae; genus Caldalkalibacillus; species Caldalkalibacillus horti. The sequence continues at coordinate 19,193 of NZ_JAUSTY010000017.1, forward strand.
CCCTACCCTTTAACCGCAGATTAATCCACAAATCCCTTTTCAGAGAGATCAGCATCCGTAACAAAGTATTGATGTGGGACGATGGTCAAGCGGAAAGAGAGCTTTTGCTTGATAGCTTTCCGATTTATGATCTGGATCGCAATTGGATAGGTATGTCTATATTTATCAAGGATGTTACAAATGTACGCTTACTAGAGGATCAGATCCGCCGAAAAGATCGATTGGCTATGATTGGACAAGTAGCGGCTGGAACAGCTCATGAAATAAGAAATCCACTCACTTCTATTAAAGGCTTCTTACAGGTCATGAAAAAGACATTAGAGGACCACAGCCTGACGAAGGAAGTTCATTACACCGACATCATGCTCGAAGAAATCGAAAGAATTAATCATCTTTTAGGAGAGTTCCTATTATTAAGTCGATCAAAGGAAACAAAGTTTGAAATTATCCACATGGTAGAGCTAATGACACAGTTCTTACCGGTTATAGGAAATGAGGCATCCTTGCAGGGGGTAGCCATTGAGCATCAGGAACAGGAGAACTTACCTAAAGTAATCGGTAATCGGGATCTATTGAAACAGGTTTTTTTGAATATTTGTAAAAATGCGATTGAAGCCATTCAAGGATCAGGCAAGATTAAAATTTCTTATCAAATTGATCCTAGAAATAAAGTCATGCACATTCATTTTGCTGATAATGGTCCAGGAATTCCCTCCTATATTAGGGAAAAGATCTTTGATCCCTTCTTTACAACTAAGGAAAACGGAACAGGTCTTGGGCTTTCTGTGTGTCATCGCATTATTCATGATATGGGTGGGGAGATTAATGTTTCATCGACGGAACGAGAAACGTTATTTACCGTTCAGATCCCCTATATAGAGACGTAAATTAGGCGTAACTTCTGCTAATGATTAAAGGATGAAAGCAGCTATCATAAAGCAGATTTGCGCCTCTTTAGCTTTTTTGGGGCTTTTTCTTAGTTGGAAGCCTCTTTTGTCTGCTTATTAGTGTCAGAAGCCTAAGCATGATATAATAAAAAGATGAGACTCTCTATGGAACATAGAGCTTAGCGAAACGTTCGAATCGTAAGGAATGGAGCTGGATCTTGATGAAGCACCAAGCGTTATATCGAGCATGGCGACCACAGGGATTTGCTGACGTTGTGGATCAGGTGCATATCACCAAAACTTTACAAAACGCTCTGATTGAAAATAACTGCTCTCACGCCTACTTATTTAATGGACCTAGGGGAACAGGAAAGACATCAACAGCCAAAATTTTAGCTAAGGCCGTTAACTGTGAAAAAGCACCTGTTGCTGAACCTTGCAATGAATGTGCTAGCTGTTTGGGTATTACACGAGGCAGTGTTGTTGATGTCGTAGAAATCGATGCCGCCTCCAATAACGGTGTGGATGAAATTCGAGATATTCGTGATAAAGTAAGATTCTCTCCTACAGAGGTGAGAATGAAAGTATACATTATTGATGAGGTTCATATGCTAACGCAGGGTGCGTTTAACGCTTTACTTAAAACACTTGAGGAACCACCTGCCCATGTTATGTTTATCCTAGCTACTACAGAACCGCATAAAATTCCGCTCACGATTATCTCACGCTGTCAGCGCTTTGATTTCCGACGGATTTCAAAATCGGCCATTGCCCATCACCTTCAGCGTGTTTGTGAGCAGGAGAAGATAGAGATTGAGACTGCTGCCCTGCAACTATTGGCTCAGGTTGCTGAAGGGGGAATGAGGGATGCTCTCAGTCTTCTTGATCAAGCTTCCTCCTTCGCGGAAGCTGGGGTTACATTAGATGATGTATTAATGGTTACTGGAGCTGTTTCTCAAGAGGCTCTTGCCACTTTAGCCGATGCGATGCTTGGAGGACGAGTCGACGAAGCCATACGAAGCATTCACGTCTTGCTAGAGCAAGGAAAGGAGCCGACAAGACTGGTGGAGGATCTTATCCTATACTTCCGGGATATGCTACTCTATCAAACGTCTGCTGACCTAGAGAACCTGCTAGAGCGTGTCCAGCTGACAGAGGACTTTAAGCATAAGGCAAAGCAGTATTCTAAGGATCAGCTTGTTCGCTCTGTAGAAAGATTAAGCTATGTCCAGCAGGAAATGAAGTGGACGAATCATCCACGTGTATTTTTAGAGATTGCCAGCATTCAGAGCGTGGAAGTCTCGGCTTCTCCTCTTGTTGTAGAGAATGAAAAGGGTGCTGCTGGTCCAAACAGCATGCAGGAGAATTTACAAGGGGCGGGATCACCAGAGACCCTTCAACGCTTGGAAGCCAAAGTGAATGAATTAGAAAAACGTCTACAGCAAGTCCAACAAACAGGTGGATCACCGAATAGCGGTTCTGATTCAGGTACTATAGATTTGAAAGCGAAGAAAAGGGCAAAGCCGATCCAGCTCTCTACAGATAAGCTAGTAGACATGCTGAAAAAAGCAAGTAAACCCACTCTCATACAACTGACAGAGCAGTGGCAGATTATCCTTGAGGAAGTCAAAAAGAAAAAAATAGTACTCAAAGCACTGTTAAGTGATTGCGAGCCTGTAGCTTGCTCAGAGGACTTTTTCATTCTAGCCTTTAAAAATGAATTTCATCGCAATACTTCAGAGGAAGAACAGCACCGAGAAATGATTGAAGAAGTGATTCATAGGCAGATGAAATCAACTGCGAAAATGATCACAATTATGTATAATGAATGGGATGAAGTCAAACAACAGTTTATCAAGGAGCAGCGAGGAGAAGGTCGACCTCAGGAGAAGAGTGAGCAACAAGAGCAGGACGATGTTGTTGTAGAGGAAGCGGTTAAGCTTGTGGGTGAGGATCTAGTTGAAATTATTTCCTCAGAGGAAGAGTGATGTTCATCTACTGATGATGTGGCTTAATCTAGATCTTAAGAAATAAACAATAGCTTAGGAGGAAATGAACGATGAAAAATATGGGAAATATGATGAAGCAGGTTCAAAAAATGCAAAAGCAAATGCAGCAGGCTCAGGAGGAGCTAAAGGAAAAAACAGTAACCGGAACAGCTGGAGGAGGCATGGTGACGATTACTGCTACTGGTCATAAAGAAATTTTAGATATTACGATTAAGCCAGAGGCTGTTGATCCTGACGATGTAGAAATGCTGCAAGACCTAGTGCTCGCTGCTCTAAACGATGCCCTTAAGCAGGTTGATGACCTAGTTGCTAAGGACATGGGTAAATTTACAGGGGGCATGAATATCCCTGGATTATTCTAACCCGTGAACAAAGGGGGCCACATCCGTGTATTACCCAGAACCAATATCAAAATTAATTGAAGGCTTTATGAAATTGCCAGGCATCGGTCCGAAAACGGCAGGTCGTCTGGCGTTTTTCGTCCTAAGTATGAAGGAAGATGACGTGTTAGATTTAGGAAAGGCTCTCGTCAACGCAAAGCGTAATCTAACGTATTGTACCGTTTGCTGCAATATTACGGATATAGATCCTTGTCGAATCTGTATGGATAAGCACCGTGACCAATCTGTTATTTGTGTTGTCCAGGATCCTAAGGATGTCATTGCTATGGAACGGACAAAGGAATTTCAAGGCTTGTATCATGTGTTAAATGGAGCCATTTCCCCTATGGAGGGGATCGGTCCAGAGGATATTAAAATACCTGAGCTCCTCAAACGCTTAGAAAATGAAGAGGTTCAGGAAATTATTCTTGCTACAAACCCAACCATTGAGGGAGAAGCTACTTCTATGTATATTTCCAAGCTTATTAAGCCATTCGGTTTAAAGGTGACGAGGATCGCCCATGGTCTTCCTGTTGGTGGAGATTTAGAATATGCTGATGAAGTAACCCTTATGAAAGCGTTAGAGGGTAGAAGAGAGATTTAAATGATCTCTTTCCCTAAGCTCAAAGATTCCATCATGTTTTGTCCTACTCTTACATACACTAGGGAATGTAAGGGGGAGGTCGTATGTTTTGGAGGAGGAAAAATATCGCAGATAATGAGCAGTATCGGTTGATTGCAAGCATAGAAGAAGCACGTAAGAAATGGTCGGAGATTCAAGCTTGGAGAATCTGTGATGAGGATAGCTTTGAAGCGCAGATTCCAAAGCTATTAGCTGAGATCAGATACAGTTATTTACTTAGGCAGGCCCGCCAGAGAGAGTATGTGAATCGGTGGTACTTTGAGTTTCAGGAATTAAGTCACAAACGAAAGCTAGAGACTCAAACTTTGTATTCTCAACAATGAGGAGAATAATAAGTTAAGCTGAAGGAGCACAGCTATGTGCTTCTTTTTTGTGTTTGAAGGAAAATCCAAAAAATAATAAAATCCCATATTATTTGAAACTTTCCCCATATTTTAAAGTCGTTATATATAACGAGTCCCCATTTAGTGAATCAGATCATGATAATTGAATAGGAGAAGGTGAACAATTAAACGAAGTAATAAAAATGTGGATGTGAGAATATTGAAGAAAAAAATACTTATTATATCAGGGTCTGTATTGATCAGTGCTGTGTTAGGAGTAGTTATAGTCTTTGGAAATAGTGCCATGAATATTGAGGAAGATCATTACTCTTATGATTCTGAGAGAAAAAAGCAACATGTTAATCATAGTGATGGCGGATTTACAATTCCTCTAGAAAGCTTAGAAGAAGAAATGTGGTTTGTTGATGCCGTCATTTATGGTACGGTATTAGAACAAGAGGAATCGTACGAACAAAATACAAATATCACCCCCAAAATTGATTTTAATTTTCCAGTCACTCCATCTACAGTTATGGTTAATGAAGTTATGTATGGTGATATTGGAAAAGATAAGATTACCTTTTTACAGCATGGTTCAATTTTGGAGCAAATTGGTGCTAGTAAGTTAGTAAACGAAGGAGAAGAATATATTTTATTATTAATGAAAACGACATGGGGCGACTATTGGCCCTATCATGATGAAAAAGGGATATGGAAAGTGGAAGAAGGACGAGTTTCGTATGTAGGGACAGACGAACATTTAGCACATTTGCAGAACCTTACAGTTGAAGAGTTTAGTAAGGTTGTCAGAGATGCAGGACAAAATAAAAAGAAACCAGCTTCTGTTGTTGAATAGCTTCAATGAATCATAGACCTGGAATCGTTGAAGAAGTCTACTGGAAGGGATTTATTCCCGTTAAGTAGGCTTCTTTTCTTGTTCTAGCCCTTAGCTCCCCAGCATAGATATAGAAGCAAATAAGAGCAGACAAGCCGTGCTGTGAAGGAGGACAAGCGAATGAACATATGGCAAATGGTGTTGATTGGAGTAGGAGCTTTCATTATGGTGATGATGACACAGGTTAAAGCCGGCCCTATACGCTGGATAGGCAGACGCATGATTGAGATTACTCTTGGGGCTCTTGCTTTGTTTGTCATTAACCTTTTTGCTGGAGGGTACGGTTTTCAGATCCCGCTTAATCTAATCACCGTGGCCATGGCAGGGCTATTAGGGGTACCTGGAATTTTGGGACTCGTTTGCATCAAGCTATTTATCCTTTGATTGGTTCTTGACCAAGCCTCCTTATTCTTGTAATCTTAAGTCAAAAATGTGAAAAAATTGACCAGGAATATAGTGGCGTAAAGGAGGAAGGACGGATGCTCCCCAAAAAAATTCTTCATGCTCTTGAACAAAGAGAAGACATTGGCCAAAGAGTATTATCTCAGGTGGCTGGTGTCAATGAATCAACCATTTCTAGATACCTGCATGGGTATGAAGAGTTAAATTTTGAATCAGCTCTAAAAATCGTCAAGCTACTATTTCCTGACCAAGAAAAAGAGCTGATGCAGGAGTATGTACTCACTCAAAAATCCAGAAATGCAAGATATGCTCTCGAATATTGTACCATGAATCGCCTACCGGCACATTGTGAGCAAATCATAGACATATTGGCCAGCTCAAGTAACCCGATCGATAAAGAGTGGGCCACCTTATATCGTTTTACACGTATACAAAATCAGCAGCAGCTTCATCCTCTAGAGCTTCTAAAGCAAATTGAGATCTTTAATCCTAAGCAGCTAGAGGTACAAATTCTAAAAACGATTATTAAAGCGTATATTTTTGTTGAGCTTAACGATTATCAGAGCTTAAAGCTATACATGAAAGACATTGAAATAAGCATTGCTAACGTTAAAAGCTCCTTTATGCAAAACTGCTTGAACATTCGCGTAGGCTTAATTATGAATTATGCTACTCTTTATGGGAATGATATACCTAAGGCAAGACACTACAGTCACTTAGTGATCAACCAACATTATTTTCCACATGTGAAAGCTTTAGCGTTTCATCATTTAGGTCATTCCTACCTATTTGAGGATTATAAGAAGGCTAATCAGTATCTTAGCTTAGCGTACAAATCCTTCATCGAAAATAACAATGAGACACTTGCCTACTCCTCTCAGCTCACCCTTTCCTTTATTCAGTCCTATTGGAGAATCGAGAGAGATTTCCCTTTTGAGCTTAAAGGACATAAGGAAAAGACAGAATATATTTATTATTTAATTCAGCTTAGGGAAACAGACCAGGCCAAACAAGTCATGGACGAGATAGATGTCAAAGATTTGTCTAACTGGAGCAAAGGCTTCTATTACTACTTTCAAGGGTTGTTAAGTGGAGAAAAGGATGCTTTCTACCATTCCGTTGATTATTTTAGAAGGGCTGGTGACGCGTTCCATAGAAGGCTACCGATTGATGAGCTTAAGCGAATGAATGAAAATGCCATTCTTATTAAAATTTTTTCAAACTAGGAGTAGATCATGTGAAGCAATCAGTGAAAAAATGGATAGCGGGCTACACGGTACTAGCAGGAATATGTTTATTTGCTGGAACGGTATCAGCTGAGCCTAACTCTGTCGTTAATCCTACCATCATGAACAATTTACAACAGTTAGCCTATCAACAAAATAATGATTTTGTATAATCCTTAAAGAAAGAATCGTAGCTTTTCCTATTATAAGGAGCGTAGCAGCCTATGAAAAAGCACAATAAAAGCTCTTTATTTAATCAGTATGTGCGAGATCTATACGGAAAGCTTTCCACAGCCTCCTTGCGAGCTGCTTCCACTTCTGCCAATCAACAGTCTGTAGCTCATTCCTTCGTAGCGGATTTGAAGGACGAAGATAAGAGACTTGTGCAACAGATTAAAGATCAAACGAGCTTGCATAATGTCAATAACGTGTCTAGGACAAAAGCTTATTTGAGCGTATATCTCCAATACCCTGAAATTCATTGGTCTCTTCTAGCTCATGCTGTTTCTAGAAATGCAGGCTGGAATATGACTGACCTGAAAGGGGAAATGCTCCCCAGGCTACTGACCCAAAAGGATAGTCTATTTTATTTCCAACTATTAGAGCGCTGTAACTGGCTTATATTTCAGGATGCATATCCTCAGCTTTTACTTTATGAGGAAAGCAAACGAAGAAATCAAGCATTGTTTCACCTTCTCCCCCATTTCCATGTTTCTTCCTTCATGCAGATTGTCTGGCCCTGGTTTTGGAAGCTATCCAGACAATCTGCCAGCGCCTACCTTTCCAAGCTATTAGCGTTTGCACTCATCCATAATGAGCAGAATTATATTGAACATCGAGTGGTCCAAGATTCTTTTTATCAATCTCATGTCCTACACAAATTTACTTTTCTGCTCCAATCCTTTCTTCATTTTAATCACGTTTATTTTCCCTGTGCGTCAAAACAACCTTCAAGTGTTGAACATCCTTCAGCTGGTCATCAGGGAATAAGGGTGCAATCTGCTCCGCATAGATTAGCAGGAGCCATCCTAAGGGACTTCACACAGATCAAAGAGCGAATAGCTGTAGGCAAAACATTATATACAATCCTTTTTGAACGAGTTGATGTTAGCAAAGACATTCAATCTTGGCTGCGACAAACAAATCATACGGGTTCACGCTCTGATTACTGGCCACATCTTTTTACAGCTACCCAGCTGGATGCAATTGCTTATGCCCCCTATCATTTTCACTTAAAAAAGAACAAATTACATGCTCATATGCCCCTTATATTCAGCCCTAAACTCGAACAGGTATGGAAGGATCAAACACATAATCCAGCAGAAAGAGGAGATTGGTATAAGGGTGATGTTAAAAAATCTTGGTTTGCCTCGAAAAAAGACCAACCCTTTGATATGACCAATGAGTGTTTTTTTGCATTAAATAGAATAGAAGCTGCTATCGTTGTAAAAGAAAAGCTAACTCCTTCGTCCAAGATACAGTGGGTAGGTATGAAAAAGCGCAAAGAAGCTAATACTTTTAGCAACAAGAGAGTAAAAGGAGGACGTCAAGAGCGATGAAACAGGTAAAAAGAGCCGCACATTCAGGTCATATACCCCCTACCGATCCGTTGGTATCATGTATCGTGTGCTCTACACCAAGTGAATTAGGCATCCATATCGGAGATCAATTTATCTGTCAGCGCTGTGAAGCTGAGATGGTTCTTACAGATGTTACAGATGAAAAATATCCGTTTTTTATCAAACAAATGAAGAAGATATGGTTAAAAGAAAATGCGTAAGCGAAGAGTAGAAGGACCATGGTAAAATAAACAGAGAGCAGCTACATTGCCTCTGTTTTTTGTTTGTACTATCAGAATTTATAAGCTTAAAGGTAGATAGTATATATGATACATAGTGAGGTGCCAAAGCGATGAAAGTAAATAGAGCTCCCATCATGGAAGGACTTTTAGAATTTAACCAGCAAGACCCTGTTCGATTTCATGTACCTGGGCATAAGGGTCAGGCTATTCTATCAGCAGAACATAAACCCTATTTTGCTCCGATGCTTCGCTTAGATGTGACAGAAGTAGGAGAGCTGGATGATCTTCATCACCCGCAGGGAATGATTGCCGAAGCACAGCGTTTAGCGGCAGAAGCCTTCTTTGCTGATCAGAGCTACTTTTTAGTGAATGGAAGTACTGTAGGAAATATGGCGATGCTGTTTGCCGTGCTAGAGCGTGGCGATCAGGTGCTTGTCCAGAGAAATAGTCATAAATCTGTTTTTAATTCCCTAGCTCTACTAGAAGTAGAGGCTGTTTTAATAGAGCCCACAATCTGTCCTACTTTTCATGTACCTATAGGCTTAACGAAGCTAGAGGTGAAAGCTGCTTTGGAGCTATACCCCCAAGCAAAAGCCATCATGCTAACCTCGCCTAATTATTATGGCATGATCCCACCAGAGCTGTCCCCTATCATCCAGCTTTGCCAGGAGCATGATTGCATCGTTCTAGTGGATGAGGCACACGGTGCCCATTTCGGTCAACACCCTTCTCTTCCCCCTTCTGGAATGCAGCTAGGAGCGGATGCTAGTGTGCAGTCTACACACAAGATGCTTAGCTCGATGACGATGACCTCCATGCTTCATATTCAAGGGAACCGCGTGGAGCGGGAGGATGTGGAGTACTATTTGGCCAGCCTACAATCTAGTAGCCCTTCCTATCCGTTATTAGCGTCTCTTGATTTAGCCCGAAATTTCGTTCAAAACCTGTCTTCGTCCGACTGGGAGAACATGCTACAGAACATACTTGAATTACGGCAGAAGCTAAGTGAAATTCCTGGTGTCATCCTATCCCCAGTAGAGCGAAAGGACGGGCAGTATACGTCTGATCCTTTTAAATTGACTATTCAGCTCGAACAGAGTCTCTCTGGTTATGGATTGCGGGATCTGTTAGAGGAAGAGCAAATTTACGTAGAGCTAGCCGATTCACATAACATATTACTCACCCTCCCCCTACAATCGGAGGAAGAGTGGAAGACAAGACTGGTGCAAGCATTGAAGCGGATCGTCCAAGAGAATAGATATAATAAAGAAAGTAGACATAAGCTAACTAAAGAAATCGAGGGAACGAAGGAAAAGAGCTCAAAGAAAGAGAGTTTACAACTAGAAGGGGAGCTTGTTTACGGTAAGAAAAAGATTAAAACCCTACAAATAAGGAAATATAAAAAGAAAGATGTAGAAATCATTTCCTTAGACCGCGCCGTAGATAGACGAGCAGCTGAGATGCTGATTCCTTATCCACCAGGGATTCCGATCTGTTTACCAAATGAGCTGATCACGGAGGAGCTGCTTGAGGACATTTATCGCCTGCAGCAGCAGGGAGCTTATTTTCAAGGAAAACCAGTAGATTTCAACAGCCTACTAGTCGTTAAGCAGGGAATCCAGTATAATGAATGAACAGAGTAAAACAGATTAATGATCGTGTGCTAAAACTTAGGCAGAGAGGATTTTGAACGTTGCGTGGATTGTTTATTACCTTTGAAGGACCTGATGGCTCAGGAAAATCAACTCAGCTTCAACGAATGGCTAGCTACCTTAACGCTCAGCTGTATGATGTGTTAACGACCCGTGAACCAGGTGGAACAGCCATCAGTGATCAGATTCGTCGGATCGTGCTAGACCCTGAACACCCAGAAATGGCTGAACAGACAGAGGTTTTGCTTTATGCCGCCTCACGCGCTCAGCACGTACAGGAGAAGATTAAGCCAGCCCTGGAACAAGGGAAGATGGTTCTTTGTGACAGGTTTGTCGATGCCAGCATCGCTTACCAAGGCTTTGGACTAGGCTTCGGAGAGCAGACTGTTCAGCAGATTAATGATTTTGCCACAGGCGGTTTAACACCAGATCGGACATACATGATTGATGTAGCCCCGGAGCTGAGCCGAGAGAGAATGAATACTAGAACGACCCAAGAGTTTACTCAGGAGCTCGATCGAATCGAGCAGAAGGAGCTGGAGTACCACGCCAGAGTACGCCAAGGCTTTCAAACGTTAGCAAAGCAGCATCAACGAATCATGCTTATTGACGGAAATCAATCGATTGAAAGCATCCATCAGCTCATTGTCCAGGATTTACTAAACCTTATAAAAGCAAGGACAGACTCACATTCATAATATGATATTAATCTAACATTTTAGGAGGTGCGTGTTTTATGAAATTGATCATCGCTGTTGTTCAGGATAAGGATAGCAACCGTTTATCTAACGCTTTAGTGAAGGCTGAATTTCGCGCTACAAAGCTAGCTAGTACAGGAGGATTTTTAAAGGCGGGGAACTCTACCTTTTTAATTGGAGTAGATGATGATAAGACGGATGCCGTTTTGGAAATTATTAAACTAAATTGTCAATCGCGCGAGCAATTAGTTGCTCCTGTTTCACCAATGGGAGGAAATGCGGACTCCTATGTACCATATCCCGTTGAGATTCAGGTAGGGGGGGCCACTGTTTTTATTGTCCCTGTCGAACAGTTTGAACAATTTTAAGGGTGATATCATGTCTTTACCAACGGAAATAATAAATGAACAGCATGACAGACTGAAGCAATGGGTCAGTCGTATCCTACGGAAGGATCGGCTGGCTCATGCGTATCTTTTTGTTGGAAGAAGTGGGTCAGGGAAGAAGGAGCTAGCTTTGTATATGACACAGGCTCTTTTCTGCCCTTCAGCAACGGCTCAAACAGAATTTACTCCATGTAGACATTGTGTGGAATGTAAACGGATTGAGCATGGTAATCATCCAGATATTCATTGGCTTGCTCCAGACGGGTCAAGCCTAAAGATCGAACAGATACGTGAGCTCCAAAGGGAATTCTCCTATCGTGGTGTAGAAACACAAAAAAAAGTGTACATTATTGAGCATATTGATCGAATGACAACCCAAGCGGCGAACAGTCTGCTAAAATTTTTAGAAGAGCCCTATTCCGGGACGTTAGCTTTGCTGCTAACGGAGCAAAAGCAGCGCCTACTGCCAACTATTATTTCTCGATGCCAGGAGCTGAAATTCCCTCCTCCTTCTCCAAAACAGCTCATTCATCGGCTACATGAAACCTACCCTCTACCTTTAGCAAGCTGTGCGGCCCATATCACGGCTGATTTGGAAAAAGCTTCTCATTTGTGTGAAGCCGAATGGTTTGCAGAGATAAGAAGCTTAATGATACAATTATTGCAGGAAGAGACTGGCTTCTCCTTACACCAAGGTTTTGCTCTTATCCAGGATAGATGGTTACCTTTAACTAAGGAAAGAGATCAGCTGGATATAAGCTTAGAGCTACTACTCCTATGGTACCAAGATTTATTGTACAGCAAGGTTGGTCTAGAGGATCAATTCGTATATATTGATCAGACAGAACGTCTGAAGAAGCGAGCCATGTATCTGTCCAAAGAAAAAATAGCTGAGGGGATCGAGCATATTTTAGGGGCGAAAAAGCGCCTCCATGCTCATGTGAATCCACAGCTGCTTCTGGAGCAGTTACTGATTCGTTTACAGGAGGGATAGAATAAGATGTTTCAAGTGGTGGGGGTCCGCTTTAAAAAAGCGGGGAAGATTTATTACTTTGACCCTGAGCTTTTGCCTATACAGAAGGATCAGTTTGTGATCGTGGAAACGTCTAGAGGTATAGAATACGGTAGAGCCGTAACAGAAGTAAAGCAGGTAGACGACGGGGACGTTGTTCTGCCTTTGAAGAAAGTGCTACGTATGGCCAATGAAAAGGATAAGCTGCAGGTAGACGAAAATAAATTTGCGGCGAAGGAAGCGTTTCAGGTTTGCCTAGAGAAGATCCATAATCATGAACTGGATATGAAGCTGGTAGACGTTGAATACACATTTGATCGAAACAAAGTCATTTTTTATTTTACAGCAGAAGGACGTGTTGATTTCCGAGAGCTAGTGAAGGATTTGGCCTCCATCTTCCGTACGAGAATTGAGCTGAGGCAGATCGGGGTTCGTGATGAAGCGAAGATGCTTGGTGGAATCGGGCCCTGTGGGCGAGTTCTGTGCTGCTCTTCCTTTTTGGGGGATTTTGAGCCCGTTTCAATTAAAATGGCTAAGGATCAAAACCTATCCTTAAACCCGGCAAAAATCTCAGGTCTATGTGGACGCTTAATGTGTTGCTTGAAATATGAAAATGATCAATATGAATCGGCGATTCGAGATCTTCCAGACCTAGGTGAACAAGCAGAAACTTCCTTAGGACGAGGGAAGGTAGTCGGACTAAATCTTCTCGAACGGATGGTTCAGATTGAACTGACAAACCCAGATCGTGTTGTTGAGTTTACCGTTGATGAGCTCATCGTTGGTCACCAGAATGCAGAAACGCTTGAGGAGACAAGCTATATAGAAGAATAGATCTCCTGACGGGAGTGGACAGTATGGACAAAAAAGCATTGTTTGAACACGTCTCTCACCTAGAGAATCAAATTGGCGAATTGTATAAGGAATTAGGCACATTAAAGCAGCATATCACCCAGCTTCTAGAGGAAAACCACGAATTGCTGGTTGAGAATGGTCATTTGCGCACACGCTTAGAGGAGGAGATTATTCCTCAGCAAATGGACAGCCCAGCAGAAGTAAAAGGGAATCCTTCGCCAGAGAAGGACGCTCAGGCGCTCCGAGTTGGAGAGGGCTACGATAACCTAGCTAGGTTGTATCAGGAGGGTTTCCATATCTGCAATTTACATTACGGAAGTATACGTAAAGAAGGAGACTGCTTGTTTTGTCTCTCCTTCTTAAATAAGTAGAGAGAGTCTGTTTTACAGGCTCTTTTTTGCACTTTAAATGATGAATGGAAACCTGAATGGAAACCAAAATGAATATAACACAGGATTATACCGCCAAACTATACATAAAGAAAGTAAGGGATTAGAAGTATGTCTGATGAAAAATGGTTACAGCCCAAGGAGCGTATAGACTTTTTACATGAAGAAGCACTGAAGATTATCCAGAGTAAGGATGTTTTTTCCTTTTCCATGGACGCGGTCCTACTAGCTAAGTTTGCTTACGTACCGATTCAAAAGGGAAGGTTAATTGATCTATGCTCTGGAAATGGTGTGATTCCCCTGTTCCTAAGCCAGCGAACAAAAGGTCAGATTGAGGCTGTGGAAATTCAAGAACGCTTGTATGATATGGCTAGTCGAAGTGTTCAAATGAACGGGCTAGAGGATCGTATCAAGCTCCACCATATGGATCTAAAGGAAGCTCCAACACGTTTAGGTTATGGTCAATTTGATGTAGTCACATGCAACCCTCCTTACATGCCCGTACAAACGGGGAAGCAACACGACAACCTGCACTATGCCATTGCTCGACATGAACTGATGTGCACGTTAGAGGATGTAATCCGTGTCTCTAGCCAGTTAGTAAGACAAGGAGGGCGAGTGGCTTTGGTTCACAGGCCAAATCGATTAGTGGATATCCTAACTTTGATGCGCCAATATCGAATAGAGCCTAAGCGCTTACGATTTATTCATCCAAAGGCAGATAAGGAAGCGAATATGCTACTGATTGAAGGTATGAAGGATGGTCAGCCTGATTTAAAGCTTATGCCAGCGCTTGTAGCCTATACAGAAAACAATACGTATACCCCGGAAATGGAACGTTTATATAGTGGTGAACTAATGGAGATGATGGGATGAAGCACTATGTTTATATGCTAAGGTGTAAGGATCATAGCTTGTACACCGGATATACAACAGATGTGCAGAGACGTCTTAAAAGGCATGAGGAAGGCAAGGGTGCCAAATATACTAGAGGCAGAGGACCTTTTGAGATTGTCTACGTAGAGGAGTGTGGAGACAAATCCTATGCCCTTCAAAGAGAGGCAGCTATTAAAAAGCTTTCAACCAATCACAAGAAAAAGTTAATCGAGCAAACCCTGCAGGATGAGCATAACGAGCTTCCGGAACAACGTGAGCAAAGGAAACAGCAGGAACTCTCGGAATCTACGCTATTTACGTCGCTTCGAACGAGAAGGGAGGAGGGGTAAGCATGTGGTCTCAGTCAAGCTATAAGAAGAAAGCGAACGATGAAAAACAAGACTCTATGACAGAGCAAGGAACGCTCTTTTTGGTACCAACACCCATAGGGAACCTAGAGGACATCACCTATAGAGCCCTAGAAATATTAAAAAATGTTGATTACATAGCGGCAGAGGATACCCGTCATACGAAAAAGCTGTTGCATTACTTTGAGATATCCAAACCAATGATAAGCTATCATGAACATAACAAACTACAAAGTGGCGAGAAAATTCTGCGTGATTTGGAGAACGGTCAAAAGGTTGCTCTTGTGACAGATGCGGGGATGCCAGGTATTTCTGACCCAGGGGCAGATATCGTAAAAGAAGCTGTTAGACAGCAGATCAACGTTGTTTCACTCCCTGGAGCTAATGCGGCTTTGACAGCGTTAGTAGCGTCAGGAGTAGAAACAGATCAGTTTTTGTTTATCGGATTCCTTGATCGACATAAAAAAAGGAAAATAGAACAGCTAGAGCTCATCAAGACAGAGCCCTACACCTTAATTTTTTATGAAGCTCCCCATCGCATCAAGGAAACTGTAGCTGCTATACATCATGTTTTTGGTGATCGACAAGTGGCCTTAGCACGGGAATTAAGCAAAAAGCATGAGGAGTATGTACGGGGAACAACGACCGAATTAGCCGAGTATGTTCAGCATCACGAGCTAAAAGGAGAGATCTGCCTCATCGTGACGGGAGCTGACCCAGCAGCCATAGAAGCAGAAAAAGAAGCCCTATGGTGGGAGAGTTTAAGTGTAAAACAGCATGTTGAATCCTATATCGAGAAAGGGCAATCCTCCAAGGAAGCAATCAAACAAGTTGCTCAGGAACGCAATGTACCCAAACGAGACGTTTACCAAAGCTACCATGTAGAAGAATAATTTTTTTGAATGAAATCCTACACCTATTAAATAGGCGCAAGTAAAAGCAAAAAACCCTTAAGAGTTACGGATGAAACAAAGCGATAAGCTTTAGAAGCATCGTACCTTGAGGGTTATACTTGGTTCTTCTCCATTTAACCGGTTAAACAAGCTGAGGATAAACCAATATATTTGCTTTCTAGAAATTAAGATGAATGCTTTTTAGCGTAGCTTTCAATCGTAGGTAATAAAGACTGAACAGCTTCAGGGCTAAGGATTAGCTTACCATCGTTAAGAACAAGATTGTCTTCGCTAATATGTCCAGTAACCATGCATGCCATTCTAGGCTCGTATTTTCTTAAGATGATTTTTTCTCCGTCAACATAAATTTCTAAAGCATCTTTTTCTGCAATGCCAAGTGTACGACGAAGCTCGATAGGGATAACTACTCTTCCTAACTCGTCAACCTTACGTACAATACCAGTACTTTTTAACATAATTTCATTTCTCCTCTCAAAGTGTTCATATTTGTACCTTTTTTGATTTTCTAGATCGCCAAATTTCGACATCTTGCTACCCACATAATACCAACAAATAGTCTAACTAGTCAATCACTTTTTTTACAGAAAAAGGTCATCGACAACAAAATAGTATAAAATTCGACAAATTTCTTTCTCATATTACTCGGAAACTATTTCGAAAAACAAAAGGTTTTAATGGGGGAGGTATTTATTTTTGGTACAAATTAACTATATGGTTGAAGATAAAGTAGACTGTAGCTCCTAACTAAAGTCTCCCTAAGCTTGACAAAACCCTTGATACTTAGGTATATTTTCCTTTAAGAAAGAGCAAACCTATGGTAAAGGTCCTTTTATTTTATACATTTGCATACTCAATGAACAGATAAGTACATGATAGCCATTTAACACAGAGAGCCGGGGGAGCTGAAAACCGGTGTAAATGAATCAGGGAAAATGGTCTGGGAGAGTTAGTTGTCGAGACGAGCTATCGTTAAGGCTTCTACGTTACTCTGCGTTAAGGAGACAGTCTATGACTGAATGAGCCTGCTTTTGTGAAAAAGCAGGGAATTTGGGTGGTAACACGAGTCAACTCTCGTCCCAGTAGGGATGAGAGTTTTTTTGTGCTTGGCGATTATCTTCTAAGTGCTAGACTAGGTTACTTCTTCTGAAGCGATTCAAATGAGGCTTTTCTTAAATTTTATGAAAACTAGGGGGATGTTAGGATGGAACAGAACAAAACGTTTTATGTCACTACACCAATCTATTATCCAAGCGGTAATTTACACATTGGTCATGCGTACACTACCGTAGCTGGAGATGCCATTAGCCGTTATAAAAGAATGCGTGGCTATGATGTAAGGTATTTAACAGGAACTGATGAGCATGGACAAAAAATCGAACAGGCGGCAGCTAAAGCAGGTAAGCCTCCACAGCAATACGTTGACGAGATTGCTTCAGGTATCAAGGAGCTGTGGAAGAGATTAGAGATCACAAATGATGATTTTATCCGTACAACAGAGGAGCGTCATAAAACGGTCGTACAGGATATTTTCCAGCGGCTTGTGGATCAAGGGGACATTTATTTAGGCGAATACGAAGGCTGGTATAGTGTACCTGATGAAACCTACTATACGGAAACTCAATTAGTAGATGTAGAAAAGGATGCAGGTGGTCAGATTATATCCGCTAAAAGCCCTGACAGTGGTCACCCTGTTGAACTGGTCAAGGAGGAGTCTTATTTCTTTAGGATGAGTAAATATGCGGATCGTTTATTAAAATATTATGAGGAAAATCCTGATTTTATCAAGCCAGAATCACGTAAAAATGAAATGATCAACAACTTCATTAAACCTGGCTTAGAGGATTTAGCCGTTTCCCGCACAACGTTCGATTGGGGCGTTAAAGTACCTGGAAATCCAAAGCATGTCGTCTACGTATGGATTGACGCATTGTCCAACTATATTACCGCGCTAGGCTACGGAAGCAAGGATGATTCCCATTTCCAAACCTACTGGCCGGCGAATGTACACCTTATGAGTAAGGAAATTGTACGCTTCCACACAATCTATTGGCCGATCATGTTAATGGCCTTAGATTTGCCCTTGCCTAAGCAAGTATTTGCTCATGGCTGGCTGCTCATGAAGGACGGAAAAATGTCCAAATCCAAAGGAAATGTTGTCGATCCCGTTACTTTAATTGAGCGTTACGGTCTGGATTCATTGCGTTATTACTTATTACGCGAAGTTCCTTTCGGTTCAGATGGGGTTTTTACACCAGAGGGCTTTGTGGAGCGCATTAACTTTGATTTAGCAAATGACTTAGGAAACCTTCTAAATCGTACAATCGCTATGATCGAAAAATACTTTGATGGGGTTATTCCTACCTATACAGACTCAGAAGGAGAGTTTGAAAAGGCCCTGGTTCAAGCCCATGAGAGTACGGTGAAGGCGTATGAAGAGGCTATGGAGAAACTAGAGTTTTCTGTTGCCTTAAGTACGCTGTGGCAGCTTATTAGCCGAACAAATAAATACATTGATGAAACACAGCCTTGGGCGCTAGCCAAAGACCCAGCTCATCAAAAGCAGCTCGGTGCCGTTATGTTTCACTTGGCTGAATCCTTAAGACGAATTGCTATTCTATTACAGCCTTTTCTTTCTCAATCACCAGCCAAGATTTTTGCCCAGCTAAACGTTCAGGAGGAAGCTCTTAAGACATGGACTAGCTTAGAATCATTCGGACAAATTCCAGCAGGCACAAAAGTAGTCAAGGGAGAGCCAATTTTCCCACGCCTAGACCTTAAAGAAGAGGTGGAGTTTATTAAAGCTAAGATGCAAGGCTCAGCTCCTGTTAAAGACGAGACTACGAACGAGGCAACGCAAAAGGATAACTCCGAAAAACAAGAGCATCAGAGTGAAGAAATTACTATTGATGATTTCATGAAAGTGGATTTACGAGTAGCTGAAATTATTCAAGCAGAGCCTATAAAAAAAGCAGATAAGCTTCTCAAGCTACAGGTTGATTTAGGCTATGAACAGCGTCAGGTTGTCTCAGGGATTGCCGAATACTATAAGCCAGAGGAGCTAGTGGGACGAAAGGTTATTGTTGTAACTAATCTTAAGCCCGTCAAGCTTCGTGGAGAGCTATCACAAGGCATGATTTTAGCAGCTAAAGCGGATGGCAAGCTGTCCTTAGCGACAATAGATCAAAATTTGGCTAATGGCTCTAGTGTAAAATAATGGGCTTCATGTAAATATCATATTTTCTTGTGTTCTATAATCGAACACGATGTTATCAAGGTAACATTCATACTCGAATACTAGAAAGGAGCCTAACATGCTATTTGATACTCATACCCATTTGAACGACAAAGCGTTTGATGAGGATCGCCAGCAGGTGATGCAGCGAGCACAGGAGGAAGGTGTTTCCTTGCTTGTGAACGTAGGCTTTAATCGTGAAACGATTCCCCCAACCCTACAGCTAGCGGAGACTTATGACTTTGTCTATGCTGCTGTTGGTTGGCATCCCCAAGATGCGAGTGATTTCACGCAGGAGCATTTATCTTGGATAGAGGAGTTGGCTTGTACGCATCCGAAGGTCGTAGCTATCGGGGAAATGGGCTTGGATTATTACTGGGACAATGCCCCTCGAGATGTGCAGAAGGACGTATTCAGGCAGCAGATTGCCTTAGCAAAAAGAGTGAAGAAGCCGATCATTATCCATGATCGTGACGCTCATCGAGATGTGGTCGATATCCTTAAAGAAGAAGGGGCGGATCAGGTCGGAGGGATTATGCATTGTTTTGGAGGAAGTGTAGAGATTGCTCAGGAGTGTTTGGACTTAGGCTTCTACATTTCCTTTGGTGGCCCTCTTACGTTTAAAAATGCAAAAAAACCAAAAGAGGTAGCCAAGTACATCCCGTTAGATCGCTTGCTGATTGAAACGGATAGTCCCTATTTAACACCACATCCTTACCGGGGCAAACGTAATGAGTCAAGCTATGTCAAGCACGTAGCCCAAAGCATGGCAGAAATTAAAGAAGTTTCCTATGAAGAGATTTGTCGGATCACTTTAGAGAATGGAAAAAGGGTGTTTGGTCTCAGCTAGTTTTTTGCCCTGTCATACTCTGTCATGATCCCACATAACAGTAAGAGGAATCCCGATGTCGATTCTCCCCGTCGATAAAAGCTTTTTGACAGCTTGCTCCCCATTAGGTTAGAATGGGCAACAGGAAAGGGAGGAGATAAATTCATGATAGGTTCGAGCTTGAAGAAGCTGTGGGGTAAGGTGAGTCAGCCTTATACCAAAAAGCTTCTCATCGTAGCTTGCTTCATCGTGGCCTGTCTTACACTGGTAGCGTTCAGTATCAACGAGGAGTATGATGTCCAAGTGAATCTGAACGGACACGAGATGCAAGTAACGACCCAAGCAAAAACAGTCCAGGAATTGCTCCAGAAACTAGGGATTGCCTACACGTATCAAGATCAAATAGATCCAGAATTAAACACAGAACTTGAATCAGATATGACTATCACGTGGAAACAAGCAAAACAATTATCAGTGATCCGCTATGGAACACTGGAATCCGTTTGGACAACAGCCCAGACGGTTGGAGAATTCATCGAGGAACAAGGAATAGAGCTTGAGGATGAAAATATTGAAGTCAAACCAGATCCTCATCATAGGCTGTATTCAAATCAATGGGTCGAAATAGCAGAAGTCTACGAAACAACCGAGGAGGAGGAATTTACGGTTCCTTATCAAACGGTTCGCAGAGACGACCCAAACATGCTACAGGGTCAAGAGAAGAAGGTTGCAGATGGAAAAGATGGGCTAGGGAAAAATGTTTATCAGGTTTCCTACAGAAATGGCTTTCAAACACAGCGGGAGAAAGTAGAGACGCATGTGATTGAAGAGAAAAAGGATGAAATTGTGGCTGTAGGCACGATGGCTTCCGTTTCTAGGGGAGGATACGTATTTGCACCGAGATCTGTCTTAGAAGATGTAACGTTAACCGCCTACTCTGCAGGGGAGGCACATACGGGAAAAACGGCTGACCATCCTCAGTATGGGATTACTCGCTCAGGAGCACGAGTGGAGGAAGGACGAACGATTGCCGTAGATCCGAATGTAATCCCTTTAGGGACATGGGTATACATTGAAGATATAGGATTGCGTAAAGCCGAGGATACCGGCGGTGCTATAAAGGGGAATAAGATCGACGTTTATTACGATAGTGATAGCACAGCCAGAAATTTTGGTGTAAAAAGGAATTACAAGGTGTACATCATCGGGAAGAACAAGCCGGCAGCTTTAGAGTAAAATATAGGCTAAGTTGTCTCCTGAGGTAAAGGATTAAGCTCATATGAACATAAAAGAGATGATTGTCGTTGAGGGAAGAGACGATACCGCCAATATTCAACGTGCTGTCGTAGCTGATACGATAGAGACGGGTGGATCTGCCATCAATGAAGAGGTGCTCAAACGAATCGAATTAGCTCAGCAGCGTAGAGGGGTTATTATTTTTACCGACCCCGACTACCCTGGCAATCGTATTCGTACGATTATTTCAAAAGCAGTGCCAGGCTGTAAGCACGCCTTCTTGCCTCGAGAGAAAGCATTATCTAAAAAGGGTAAAATAGGTGTCGAGCACGCAACACCGGAAGCGATTAGGCAGGCGTTGTATGACGTGCGCACAGAGCTGATAAACACAGAGAAGCTGGAAACCACCATGGCGTGGTTCCAGCTTTCAAAATATGGTTTGGTGGGTCAGCCTAGCTCACAGCAGCTTAGAGCAAAGCTAGGTGATCGATTGGGGATCGGCTACTGTAACGCCAAACAATTTGAAAAGCGCCTGCAGGCGTTTCGTATCACTCAGGATGAGTTTGAAAAAAAGTATGAAGAAGTGAAACAGGAGATCAGTGATCATGAAGAAGAATGACATAGCTACCCCAAGTCGAACCAAAGAAATTTTGGCTCAGCATGGCTTTATGTTCAAAAAAAGCCTAGGACAAAACTTTATAGTGGAGCGTCAAATTTTAGAGCAAATCGTTTCGGCTGCAGAGCTTTCCGATGATGTGGGCGTCATAGAAATTGGACCTGGAATTGGTGCTTTAACTGAGCAGTTAGCCAAGCGCGCTGGTAAGGTTTTAGCCTTTGAAATTGATCAAAGACTTGTTCCTGTTTTAGCTCAAACCCTAGCTCCCTACCCCAACATCCAAATTATTCATCAAGATATTCTGAAGGCTGACTTACAACAGCTAGTTGAGGAGCATCTAGGCCAGTTCTCTCGTAAAAGCGTGGTGGCCAACCTGCCGTATTACATTACTACGCCTATTCTCATGCATCTTCTAGAAGCTAAGCTAGACCTTGAACAAATTGTTGTAATGATTCAAAAAGAAGTGGCAGAGCGCCTCGCTGCAGAGCCGGGAACCAAGGATTACGGTTCTCTTTCAATCGCTGTGCAGTACTTTGCGGAAGCGCGTATTGAGCGTATTGTTCCTAAGTCTGTTTTTGTACCTCAGCCTAATGTCGATTCAGCGGTCATTAGTCTCCGACTTAGAGATAAACCACTTGTAGAAGTACAGGATGAGGACTACTTTTTCAGACTTATCAGAGCGAGCTTTGCTCAGCGTAGAAAAACCCTTCTGAACAACCTTCATACGTTTATTGAAGGAAGAATGTCTAAGGAAGAGCTGCAGGCTGTCTTAGAACGTATAGACATCGATGGAAAACGTAGGGGAGAGACACTGTCTATTCAAGAGTTTGCTAAGCTGAGCGATGTATTAAGGGCTTTAAAGGCTTAGCATGTGGAAGGCTCAATCCGTCTAGCCATACCCAGCAACTTTTGTTGCTGGGCTTTATTTCGTGATAAAATAATGAAAACTAGGTAAGCGGAGGATGGTGGAGCATGAACAAGCATAGAATTTATACAACAAGTGTCGCAGGTGTCTATCCCCATTATGTTACGAAAGCGGAGAAAAAAGGCCGGACGAAGACAGAAGTCGATGAAATCATCCGTTGGCTGACAGGATATAGTCAGGAGGAGTTTGAAGCCCAACTGGAAAAACAAACAGATTTTGAAACCTTCTTTGCGGAAGCGCCAGGGATGAATCCATCACGGAATTTGATCAAGGGTGTGATCTGTGGTGTCCGAATAGAAGAGATCGAAGAAACAACTATGCGAGAAATCCGCTACCTCGATAAGCTGGTCGATGAGCTAGCAAAAGGAAAAGCGATGGAGAAGATTTTGCGAAAGCAATAGTTATAAGAGAGATGCTATAGAGATAAAACAATGACATACACCTAACCTTCATCATTTGCATACGGTAGTAGCAGAGGAGGTTGGAGTATGTCTTTTAAGGTTGGAGATATTGTAGGGAGAAAATCGTATCAAGTCGATATTCATTTTCGGATCATTGCCATAGATCATAAGACACAGGAGGCAGAGCTTAAAGGCATTGATATGAGACTGTTTGCCGATGCTCCTCTCGAGGATTTGGTGCGCATCGATGACGACACACGAGATAAGCTACGCGAGCTCGACGAGCAAAGAACTTCAAGCTCAGTGGAGCAGATCAAACAGGACAGGGAGAGCTCGGAAGGTGAGGGTGACGGCTTCTTCGAGCTCCCGGGCCGTGTGTTGCATATGGATGGGGATGCGAATTATCTTAAGAAGTGTATGGAGGTCTACCGGGAGCTAAACATTCCTGTTTATGGGATTCATATGCCGGAAAAGGAAATGCCAGATCGTGTCACAGAGCTTCTGAACCAGCTCCGTCCAGAGATTTTAATTATGACTGGACATGATGCCTACAGCAAAACAAAAGGGGAGAGAAATGATCTCAAAGCGTATCGCCATTCTAGCTACTTTTGCGAGGCTGTAAAGCTAGCTAGAGAATATGAGCGTCATCGGGATAATCTGATTATCTTTGCAGGAGCCTGTCAATCGCATTTTGAGGCCCTTATTTCCTCCGGAGCCAACTTTGCTAGTTCTCCTGAGCGAGTGAATATTCATGCCTTAGATCCCGTTTTTATTGTGGAAAAGGCTTGTTATACATCGATTGATCAAATCATTAATGTCAAACAGATTCTGCATTATTCTGTCACTGGTAGCTCAGGCTTAGGTGGCATTGATACAAGAGGAACATACAGAATGGGGAAGCCCAAGTTGAAATAGGGACAATTCATGACCCGCATATGCACCACCTTACAAGCACTTTCACAAAAAATTGTGGGGTGTTTTTTGTTGTTTGTCCACATATTTTGTCAAATTTACGGAAATCATAAAAAAGTAATTGACAACTAAATTGTCCTCTTGCTATAATGTATAATTTGCTTGACTTTTTGGGCGGGACATGGTACAATCATTTCGAGTGAGGTGGTAGTAGGATGGGAAGAAATGCGTTAGTAGATATCAAACGCAGTTTGGATGAGCACATCGGCTCGCGAATTTTACTAAAGGCGAACGGCGGTCGCCGGAAAACCGTTGAAAGAACAGGGGTGTTAGAAGAAACATATCCTTCTGTTTTTATCATCAAGCTAGATGAAGAACAGCATGCTTTTAAACGAGTTTCTTACAGCTACGCAGATATACTCACAGAGACGGTTGAACTAACCGTATATCAAGACAACCAAGAACAAATTCGAATCACATATGTGAAACAGTAGACTTCCTTTGGGGTCTACTTTCTTTATGTTCAGAGCATACTATAGATATCGTTTCTATAAAGGGGGCTAGAATCATGGGTAGAAGACGTGGGATCATGTCAGAAGCGTTGAAATATGAATTAGCCAAAGAGCTAGGATTTTATGATACCGTCCAGCAAGAGGGATGGGGAGGAATTCGAGCACAGGATGCCGGGAACATGGTCAAACGCGCGATTGAAATAGCTCAGCAAAGTCTTGTACAGCAGAACCATAAACAAGAATAGAAACGATACGGGGCTAAACCAGCCCCGTTTTTTTGTACTTTCAGAATTTATATGTTTTGCAGGTAGATAGTATAAGAAAAACTAAGGCTTTCGCCAGGACTTGGCGATAAGCCAAGTTTTTCTAATAGGAGTATGATTAGCCATTTATTAGTTTTCTAATGCATAAGGATTTTTCCCCTAGCTATGGTCAACTTTCTTAAGGAATGGTAAAATGTTAGGGCAATCTGGGGAAATGTGGTGACAAGACATGAACGTATCCTATAAGGCTCCGGCTAAAATAAACTTAACACTAGATGTTTTACATAAAAGAGATGACGGTTATCATGAAGTAGAAATGGTCATGACGACTATTGATTTAGCAGATCAGTTACATTTTACTTTACGAGAGGATAAAAAAATTATATTGGACTGCTCAGCAAGCTATGTCCCAACGGATCAGAGGAATCTTGTATATCAGGTAGCTAAACTGCTTCAGGAGCGCTTTGGTGTGGAACAAGGGGTGTCCGTCTACATTGAGAAGAATATTCCTGTTGCTGCGGGGCTAGCAGGTGGATCAAGTGATGCAGCGATGGCCATCAAAGGATTAAATGAACTGTGGAAGCTTAATCTATCGATAGAGCAAATGGCTGAAATTGGAGCAGAGATTGGCTCAGATGTTCCTTTTTGCATTTATGGGGGGACAGCTTTAGCTACTGGTCGAGGAGAGATTATTCATCCTCTACCTTCTCCGCCTCCTTTTTGGGTGATCCTAGCCAAGCCACCTATCGGGGTGTCTACAGGGAACATCTATCGAAAGCTTAAGGCAAGTGAAATAACGGAGCATCCGAACACGGAACGGATGATTGAAGCCATTAAGGAGAAAGACTTTCCTACGATGGCAGCTACACTAGGTAATGTCCTAGAGGAAGTCACCTTGAAGGAGCACCCTCAGGTTCAGAGGATCAAGGAAAGAATGCAGAAGGATGGAGCGGATGGGGTGCTAATGTCAGGCAGTGGCCCTACCGTTTATGCCATTACACAGAAGGAATCCAAGGTACAACGCCTGTATAACGCTTTGAAGGGTTTCTGTCGGGATGTGTACGTCGTACGTTCTATCGGTGAGAGAAAATAGCTTGATAAAAAACGTATAAAAATGGTATAGTACCTTCATAATATTCGGGTTTAGGAGGTTATTGTACGTGAAAAAATTACGTCGCAGTGCTAGAATCGCAGATATGACCCAGTATCTGCTAGAGAAACCTCACCTCCTGATTCCTCTGACCTATTTTTCTGAACGCTATGGTTCAGCTAAATCCTCGATTAGTGAGGACTTACAAATTATTAAAGAAGTGTTTGAACTAGAGCAGCTTGGAGAACTTAAAACACTACCAGGAGCAGCTGGTGGTGTTAAATATATGCCGAAGGTAAGCATGGAACAAGCGAAAAAATGGGTAGAGGAGATTCGAGTTGGGTTAGAGGACTCATCGAGAATCCTACCAGGCGGCTATTTATACATGTCGGACTATTTACATCAGCCACAGATCGTGAATCAGCTGGGCAAAATCTTTTGCTCTGCCTATCATGGACTGGATGTGGACTATGTAATGACTGTTGAAACGAAAGGGATTCCCTTAGCGTACGCAACGGCACAGTACTTAAATGTCCCGATTATTATTGTTCGTCGTGATAATCGGGTAACAGAGGGTTCAGTTGTAAGTATTAATTATGTGTCAGGGTCTAGCAAGCGTATACAAACGATGTCCCTTTCACGTAGAGCGCTTCCGGCCAACGCTAAAGTCCTCATTATGGACGATTTTATGAAGGCGGGAGGCACCATACGCGGTATGATGGATCTCCTGCTTGAGTTCCAAGCTGAGGTCGTAGGGACATGTGTTTTTGTAGAAGCGGAGCACAAAGAAGAAAGGCTAGTGGATCAAGTTCGTTCTTTGATTCGAATTAAGCATATTGACTCAACAAACAAGCAAATTACGATGGAGACAGGAAGTCTCTTTGACAACCTAGAGTAGAGTCTTTAGGAGTTCGAAAATAAATACTATGAACCAACTAATGAAGGTGCAGGTTAAGGTTTTCTTTTGAAAAAAGAGAGCCAAACCTGCACCTTTAATATAGAATAGGCTTTAGGAAGGAATGTTGGATAAACTCCTCTTTCTAAAAAGATATTCCCTTTGACAAGGATTTTTTTACCATTCAAAAAGACGTAATCAAATAAAAAATGGAGGTATGTACACATGACAGTAAAAAAAGTAGTACAAACAAACGAAGCCCCGCAAGCTATTGGACCATATTCTCAAGCGATGCAAGTAGGGGAGTTCCTATTTACATCAGGCCAAATTCCATTGAATAAGGAAGGAGAGCTTGTAGAGGGTGGTATTCAAGAACAGACCAAACAAGTCATCGAAAACCTAATTGCTGTCCTAGCGGCAGCTGGTTATAGCTTGTCCGATGTTGTCAAAACCACCGTATTTATTAAGGACATGAACGAGTTTGTAGCCCTTAATGAAACGTATGAATCCTACTTTGGATCAACAAAACCAGCTCGTTCTACTGTCGAGGTGGCTAGACTTCCTAAGGACGTAAAAGTCGAGATAGAATGCATAGCTGTGAAAAGTTGACGCATAAATGTGAAAAAAATGTGAAATGTGCGAAATTTTTTTGATTTGGAAGAAGGAGTTTTTCCCACCTTTGTTGAATTTTATTCTCAAGACTTTTATTTTGGTAAAAGGTGGTGAAAAGCATGGAAATTACCGACGTTAGACTTCGCCGTGTAAATACGGACGGAAGAATGCGAGCAATTGCTTCTATCACTATTGACAACGAGTTTGTCGTACATGACATTCGCGTCATTGATGGGAACAACGGAATGTTCGTAGCGATGCCTTCAAAACGCACTCCAGATGGAGAGTTTCGAGATATTGCACATCCAATATCTTCTACGACACGTGAGAAGATTCAAGACGCTGTTTTAGCTGAGTATGACGCAGCAGGCGAACATGCAGAGGAATTACAGGTGGAAGAAGCTGGGGCATAATTCAATACGGCAAAGAGGGGGATTCAACCAAAGTTGAGTCTTCTTTTTTTATTTTAAGCAGAAAAATTAAGGCTTACGCTCAAGGGCTTGACGATAAGCCAAGTTTTTCTAAGGTATGATCCGTCTAAGGCTGTATTCATAGGGTTGGATGAAGAGCCTTAGTTTTTATAATGGGCGTTCGATTCTTGAAAAATGAGAGAGATTAAGATATAGTCAGAAAGAATAAATCGTTTCGTGGAGGTTTATATGAACGATAGATATGCACTGATCTTAGCAGCAGGTAAAGGGACAAGAATGAAATCCAAGAAGTATAAGGTGCTTCATCCTGTTTGCGGTAAACCAATGGTTCAGCATGTGGTTGATGCCGCCAAGCGAATGAATCCACAGAAAACTATTTTGGTTGTGGGTCATGGAGCAGAGGATGTTCGCCAGCAGCTAGGTCCTGACGTAACCTACGTGCTTCAAGAGCAACAGCTAGGAACGGGGCACGCTGTCAAGGTAGCTAAGGATCAGCTAGAAGGAAAGCAGGGACATACCCTCATTTTGTATGGAGACACCCCTTTAATTACAGCAGAAGTACTAGAGGAGCTTATTCAATTTCATGAAGAGGAGCAAGCAATTGTCACCATTTTAACAGCCAATATGGATAATCCTACTGGCTATGGTAGAATTGTTCGTGATCGGCATGGAAATGTGCTCAAGATTGTAGAGCACAAGGATGCCTCTACTCAGGAAAAGGAAATCCAAGAGATTAATACAGGGATTTATTGCTTTAGTAATGAGCATCTAGTAAACACCTTAGACAAATTAACGAATCAAAATGCCCAGGGAGAGTATTACATCACCGATTGTATTGAGATTTTAAAGAAACAAAATCATAAAGTGGCTGCTTTTCTAACAGAGGATACGGATGTCACACACGGCGTAAATGATAGAATCGCTTTAGCGGAAGCAGAAAAGCTGATGCGTTTGCGCATTAATAAGCAGCATATGCTCCAAGGAGTTACGATTATAGATCCTGAAAATACGTATATCGGACCCGATGTTACGATCGGCATGGACACGACCATCTTGCCCGGCACTATTTTATCGGGACACACGGTCATTGGAGAGGACTGCGTGATTGGACCTTACGCAGAGCTTCGTCATGTACACATTGGTGACGGTGTTGCGATTGAGTATGCTGTTTTAGTAGAGAGTGAAGTGGGTGATACCACTACAGTTGGTCCTTACGCTTATATTCGCCCAGGTTCTAGCATAGGAAAAGGAAGTAAAATCGGCGATTTTGTAGAGATTAAAAATTCGACGATTGGAGATGGAGCAAAAATTCCACATCTCAGCTATGTAGGAGACGCAGATATAGGAGCGAAGGTTAATATGGGCTGTGGCTCACTCACCGTTAACTATGACGGTTCACAAAAGCACCGTACTGTTGTGGAGGAAGGAAGCTTTGTAGGCTGTAATGTGAATCTTGTGGCTCCTGTACAGATTGGTCCTGGAGCGTATATTGCAGCAGGATCGACCATTACCGACTCTATGCCTGGAGATAGCTTTGCCATCGCACGTCAACGTCAAGTAACAAAGGAAAACTACGCACAAAAGCTAAAGGAAAAAAAGAAGACTAAATAAGGCTTATCATATTCGTACATGCTTTAGTAGCTCGTACACATCCTGATCAAGTCTACTAGATCGAAACAACAAACTCGGAGGTTAGTAGGAATCATGGCCAATTATCGCGACCCAAAGTTGAAAGTTTTCACCTGTAATTCAAACCCAGCACTTGCCTTACAAATATGCGAGCATATCGGTGTTACCTTAGGGAAAGCCAATGTCAATCATTTTAGTGATGGAGAAATTGCTGTTCATATTAATGAAAGTGTTCGGGGGGCAGACGTCTTTGTAATTCAATCCACCTGTGCTCCAGTAAATGATAATATCATGGAGCTTCTTGTGATGGTGGACGCTCTGCGCCGAGCATCAGCTAAAAGTATTAATGTAATGATTCCATACTATGGCTACGCAAGACAGGATAGAAAAGCACGAGCAAGAGATCCAATCACAGCAAAACTAGTGGCCAACTTAATTCAAGTGGCTGGTGTAAATCGTGTAATTACCATGGACTTGCACGCCACACAGATCCAAGGTTTCTTCGATATCCCTGTGGATCATCTTTTAGGAGTTCCGATTTTAGCTGAATACTTTCTAGAAAAAGATTTGAAGGATGTCGTAGTGGTATCCCCTGATCATGGTGGTGTGACACGTGCTCGAAAGCTAGCTGAGCGTTTGAAGGCTCCGATTGCTATTATTGATAAGCGTAGACCACAACCAAACGTAGCTGAAATTATGAACATTGTTGGTCATATTGAAGGAAAAACGGCTATCCTTATTGATGACATCATCGATACAGCAGGAACCATCTCGCTAGCAGCGAATGCGTTAGCAGAAAGTGGTGCTAAAGAAGTGTACGCTTGCTGTACACATCCTGTGCTGTCTGGCCCAGCGATGGAACGTATCAGTGCATCTAAAATTAAAGAGCTTATAGTCACAAATACCATCCCACTCTCTGAAGAAAAACAAAACGATCAGATTACGGTGCTTTCCGTTGCCTCTTTATTAGGGGAAGCGATAATTCGTGTCCATGAGGAGCTTTCTGTAAGTAAGCTTTTTGATTGAACATAAACCTCGAGTTCTTAACCTATAACGATAGTAAGTCTTTGTCCGGTTCTCTCAAGGTTTGTTCCTCCTCCTTCAGGGGAATAGTATTAGATAACGATGAAAAGGAAGGGTGAGGTGTCATGCAAACGTTACAGGCAGAGCAACGGGAAAGCCTTCAAAAGTCATACATGAACGAGCAGCGTAGTTTAGGAAAGGTTCCCGCTGTAGTATATGGGAGAAATATAGACAGTACCTCTATATTCGTAGAAGAGGCAGAGCTAATTAAACTCATACGGGATCACGGCAGTAATGTGTTGGTTCAACTAAAATGGGGTAGTGGTTCATCCACAGTAATGATTGTAGATGTTCAGAAAAACCCACTGAAGGAACAGGTGGTTCATGTAGACTTTCAGGAAATTAATCTGAAGCAAAAAACCATTGTAGAAGTCCCTATAGAGTGGGTAGGAGAAGAAGCAGTCATGAAGGATAAAGCCGTGCTCCAGAAGCAGGCGCATGTGCTTGAAGTAGAGACTCTTCCAGCAGATATTCCTGAACGTATCCAAATAGATGTGAGCAAAATGGAAATCGGTGACCAACTAACGATTGCTGATGTACAAGTGGAGGGTAACTTCGAGCTTGTAGCCGATCAAGAAACGGTCATAGTTTCTGTGCTTCCACCTACTCTAGAAACGGATCCTGAAGAGCCGCAAATTGATGAAGAAGCAGAGCCAGCTCTGGTTGAAGGTGAAGAGGAGAGCACTGATAAAGCAGAGGAGAAGGAAGAAAACGAATAAATTGTCCTTCCCTAGTTCCCCTTTTGCCTCAAAAAGTATACAATAGGAAATAAATAAGCAAGGCGTAACCATTTCGGTTGCGCCTTAAATGTATGTTTGCGACAACGCCCTACTACTTAAACAGTCACACTAGGGTGAGGATTAACATGTGACCGATAGATGATAACATACATGGAAATTTGGCGCTGAGGAAGCGCTTTAGTCAGATGTAGGAATGGTAAGGGGTTGAAAATATGAAGCTAATCGTAGGATTGGGAAATCCAGGTCCCAAATATGAGCTAACACGTCATAATATTGGTTTTTTATCCATTGACTATATCGCTGATGAACTAGGTCTGGATTTAAATAAAAGCAAGTGGAAGGGATTATACGCAGAGGGTGTTTATCAAGGGGAAAAAATTATTTTGCTGAAGCCCATGACCTTTATGAATCTATCAGGTGAGTCCATTCAAGAGGTCATGAACTTTTACAAAATTCCAGTAGAGAATATTCTCATCATCTTTGATGATTTGGATCTGCCGTTTGGGAAAATTAAGCTGCGGTATAAAGGGAGCTCAGGTGGACATAATGGGCTAAAATCGATTATTGCTCACTTAGGTACAGATCAATTTAAGCGCATAAAGATGGGTATTGGTCGACCTGAATTCGGGGATACCGTTTCCTATGTCCTAGGTCAGTTTCCTTTGGAGCAACAGGATACGCTAGAAGAAATGCTGGCCCATGCCTCTAAAGCTAGTACCGCTTTTATAGGGGAAGATGATTTTACTAAAGTGATGAATAAGTACAATGGGTAGACACGTATAGTATAGATGTAGCGAATGAGATGCCCCTTTTTGAGACATACTAGAGAATGACTTAAAAATGGATGAGGGGTTGTTCCATCATGTCCTATCGGTATGTCTGCCGTTACTGTAATCAACAGCTTGGATTGCTGACAAATAACCAACTAAATGAACAAGAGCTAGGGTTTCATACCCTATCTCCTGAGGAGAAAGAGAATATTTTGAAGAAACAAGAGAATGGTGACACTCATGTCCACATCGTTTGTGAACATTGTCAGGATACGATTCAACGTCATCCTGAATTATTACTACATCCTAACATCCTACAATAGCATGCGGATCAGCCTTAGGTTTTCTAAGGCTTCTTTGTAGTTAAAGAGATGGAGTTACAGCAGAGAGGAGGATATTATGCAACAAATCCTACAGCATTTTTCCAAAGGGGAGGACTTCCAGCACGTACTAACAGCTCATCAAAAAGGCATTCAAGAGCAATTAGTGTCCGGCCTAAGTGGTTCTTCTAAGTCCTTATTTATTAGTTCTTTTCTACAAGAGCAGGATCATTCTATCTTAGTGGTCACTCACAATTTATTTCATGCTCAAAAACTATATGAAGATTTAATAGAGTGGTTGGACGAAGACGACATACAGCTTTATCCTGTTAACGACCTTATCTCATCCGACATTGCTACCGCCAGCCCTGAGCTTAAGGGACAGCGTATTCAGGTTCTGAATCAATTGTTGAAGGGAAGAAAAAGTGTAGTCATTGTCCCTTTAGCTGGAGTACGACGCTTTCTTCCTCCTGTAGCTGATTGGAAAAATGCGAGTGTAACGTTACAGTGGGGACAAGACTTAGATCTTGAAGCCTTTCAACAGCATCTTTTGTATCTAGGATATGAAAGAGTAGGAATGGTCGAAAGGCAAGGGGAGTATAGTATCAGGGGAGGAATCCTAGATCTTTATCCAGCATCTGAAGCGGCTCCTATTCGTATTGAGCTTTTTGATACGGAAATTGATTCTATTCGTACCTTTGATTTGTCTACCCAGCGCTCTCTGGAAACGATGAAGCAGGTAGCCATTGGTCCAACGGTAGAGCTTCTAGTTCGTCCGGAGCATTTTGCTTACGCAAAAGCAAACATTGAAAAAGCGCTACAGGTGCAGCTACAGAAAACGGCTGATCAGCAGGTTCAGGATAAGCTTGTAGAGAATATTGGTTGGGAATTGGAGCAGCTACAACAAAACAGTGTATTTCAGAGTCTATATAAGTACGTGTCTTGCTTGTATCCAAAGCCAAGTACAATTATTGATTATCTACCCTCCAAAGCGGTGGTGCTATTTGACGAGCCTGCTAGAATTATAGAGTCAGAGGAATACTACAAAAAAGAAGAATTAGATTGGAAAATGTCTCTCGTTCAAACAGGGGAGTATTTGTCAGACCTAAGTATGGCCTATCCTTTTGAAGAATGGAGAGCGAATTTGAAGCGTCCTGTTCTGCATGTCTCCTTATTTTTGCGACAGTTAGCTCAGATTCAGCCTCAAAATATCGTCAACTTCACCTCGAAATCCATGCAAAATTTTCATGGACAGATTCCAATCATTAAAGGAGAGGTATCTAGGTGGCAAAAAAGCAGGCAGGCGGTCATTTTCTTAGCTAGTGATGAGGAAAGAGCGAAGCGCATGGTGCGAGTCTTAGAAGACTTTGATATTAATGTGAATATTCATGTTCCTGACAGGATCCAGGTGGGTGTAGAGCCTCTTATTATGATTGGTCGACTACATGCTGGCTTTGAGCTGCCCCTTCATCAGCTTGTTGTGGTTACAGAATCTGAAATTTTCACGAAGCAGCAAAAAAAGAAAAGCAGAATGCAAAAGCAGTTATCCAATGCGGAAAGAATCAAAAACTACTCCGAATTAAATGTGGGCGATCATGTGGTCCACATCAACCATGGAATCGGAAAATATTTAGGGATTGTTACCCTGGAGATTGATGGAGTTCATAAGGATTACTTACATCTTAAATACTCTGGAAACGACAAGCTGTATGTTCCTGTAGAGCAAATTGATCAGGTGCAGAAGTACGTAGGTGGCGATGACCACGAGCCAAAGGTATATTCACTTGGGGGAAGTGACTGGAAGAAGGTTAAGAGTAAGGTCGAATCCTCTGTTAAGGATATTGCTGCCGATTTAATCAAGCTTTACGCTAAACGAGAAGCAACAGAAGGCTTTCCCTTCGCCAAAGACTCTGATATGCATCAGGAATTCGATTCTCTTTTCCCTTATCAGGAAACAGAGGATCAATTAAGAGCGATCGAGGAAATCAAAAAGGATATGGAAAAAAGCAGACCGATGGATCGTTTGCTGTGCGGGGACGTGGGCTACGGCAAGACTGAAGTAGCCATACGAGCTGCGTTTAAAGCGGTCATGGATGGTAAGCAGGTGGCCATTCTAGTACCAACTACGATTCTTGCCCAGCAGCATTATGAAACGATGCGTGAGCGCTTTATCGACTATCCGATTGGAATAGAGGTGCTGAGTCGCTTCCGTTCAAGAAAAGAACAGAACCAAACGATTAAAAAGCTTAAAACTGGTCTGGTTGATATTGTCATAGGAACACATCGTCTGCTGTCCAAGGATTTAGAGTTTAAGGATTTAGGATTATTAATCGTGGACGAGGAACAGCGTTTTGGAGTGTCTCATAAAGAAAAGATCAAGCAATTAAAAGAGAATATTGACGTATTAACGCTGACCGCCACACCGATTCCTAGAACCTTACACATGTCCATGCTAGGGGTTCGTGATCTATCTGTTATTGAAACACCACCTGAAAATCGTTTTCCGGTTCAGACGTATGTGGTGGAATACAACGGAGCCTTAGTTCGAGAAGCGATCGAAAGAGAGCTATCGAGAGGAGGGCAGGTCTACTTTCTATTTAATCAGGTACAGGGGATTGAGCAAATGGCAGAACAAATTCGCATGCTTGTCCCTGATGCAAGAGTAGCGATCGCCCATGGTCAAATGAAGGAATCTGAGCTAGAAGGGGTTATGATCGATTTTCTAGAGGGAGAATTTGATGTTCTTGTAAGTACTACGATTATTGAAACGGGCGTAGATATTCCAAATGTAAATACGCTTTTGATTTACAATGCGGATAAAATGGGCTTATCCCAGCTTTACCAGCTTCGTGGACGTGTGGGGCGTTCTAATCGTATGGCGTATGCCTACTTTACGTATCAAAGAGACAAGGTTCTTACAGAGGTAGCTGAAAAACGATTGCAGGCTATCAAGGAATTTACAGAGCTAGGCTCAGGCTTTAAAATCGCTATGCGGGACCTGTCCATACGTGGCGCAGGAAATTTACTAGGAGCCGAGCAGCACGGTTTTATTACATCCGTAGGTTTTGATCTGTACTCTCAATTATTGAAGGAAGCTATTGATGAACTTAAAGGCGAAAAGCCCCAGCAGCAAAAGCCTCAGCTTGAGGTTGACTTGCATGTAGATGCGTATATTCCAGAAACGTATGTTAAGGATGGAAAGCAAAAAATCGAAATGTATAAAAAGGTACACGCTGTACAAACGCTTGAAGATGTGCAAGAATTGGAAGAGGAATTCCTGGATCGCTTTGGCCATCCACCAGAGCCTGTAGCTCGTCTTTTCATTGTTGCCCGATTAAAAGGCTATGCGATGAAACTAGGGATGGAATCTCTTATTCTCAAAAATGACACATTAAAAATGATGTTTCACGCAAGCCAAAATGATAAGATAGACGGGGGTCGTTTATTTCATATTGCCAATCAGTACGGTCGGAGAGTGGGGCTTATCTCAGATCGTCAAATCGGGATATCATTTAAAACAAAAGGTCTACCAGAGGGTGAATGGCTGACTTTAGTTGAACAGTTTGTTACCCAGCTAGATCAAGAAAACATCTTGAAAGGAGAAGAAAAGCATGCGTTATAAAAAAGGCTTACTTATACTCATGATGCTTGCCCTGGTATGGGTCATCGCAGCATGTAACAACAATACGGATGGTAATGGAGAAAACACGGAGGAAGGGGAGGGAAATCCAGAGCTTCCTGTCCAAGGAGAGGAAGTTGCGTTTCCTGAGCTTGACCTAACAAACCTTGGAGCAGACGCACTTGTAGCTGAGTATGAAGGTGGAGAGGTCAATGGAGAAGAAATGGCTCGCTTTTTAGCGCTTCAGGGCTTCATTAACCCAGCACAGGCTCAAATTAATAACGATGAGTTTCGTCAAGAAGCAGTTAATTTTGTGGTGATGCAAAGCATTCTTGCTCCTCAAGTGGAGAACGACGAATGGTCATCCGAGCAAATGGAACAGTTTTGGAGCAATTTTGAGCAACAATACGGAGAAGAGAAGCTAGAGGAAGCGTATTCGAATCTCCAAAGCAGTGAAGAGCAGCTGAAGGACAGCCTATTTCATTACTTCCTAACGATTGATTACTTTAGACAGCAGGCTACTGAAGAGGATGCCCAAGCGATGTATGATGAGTATATTATGGACTTAACCATGGTCGATGTCCGTCATATTCTAATCAATATTGAGGATCGTACTGAGGAAGAAGCTAAGGAAATCGCTGACGACCTATATGCTCAGCTTCAAGCTGGCGCTGATTTTGCTGAATTAGCTACTGAGCATTCAGATGATACAGGAAGTGCAGCTAATGGTGGACTAATTGAAGGCTTCCCTGTGACTCAATTTGTTCCAGAGTTTGCTGATGCGTCCTATAATCAAGAAATCGATGAGATTGGTGAGCCTGTTCAGACTCAATTTGGCTACCATATTATTCGTGTAGAGGATCGTCAAACTCAGTCCTTTGAAGAGCTTAGCGAATTTTTATATAGCCAGTTGGCCGAGGAAAAGTTAAATCAATATTACATCGAAACATTACCTGATCAAATTATTGAGGTTCATCTATAATAGGACAAGCTAAGAGAAGTTGTCTGCCTAACATGGAAGAAGCAGTCCTGTGAGCACAGCTCACAGACTGCTTCCTTGCATTTGTATAGCTTTTTTCCTAAATCATGTATCTGCTGAATGTTTATATGATGGAATACAAGCAAATGAGCATAAAGAGAAATTTTTACACCCTCGATGCTTAAAAATAGGGAATATGGGAAAAGTAAGAAAAGCCACTTATATCGAACCCACAGCAACGAGACAGGTTCTGATGTAAACGGATTTAACTTTTTCTCAGCAAGGACCAATTACATCTTAGAAAGAGGGTTTTAATGAGTATGAAAGCTACAGGAATTGTTCGTCGTATTGATGATCTTGGGAGAGTGGTGATTCCTAAGGAAATTCGACGCACATTACGCATAAGAGAAGGAGATCCCCTAGAAATTTTTGTGGATCGTGAAGGAGAAGTGATTCTAAAGAAATATTCCCCAATTGGAGAGCTAGGGGATTTTGCCAAAGAATATGCCGATGCACTTTATGAAAGCTTAGGACATGTAACTTTAATCTCTGATCGTGATGCCATTATTGCTGTATCTGGAGTTTCTAAAAAGGAATATCAAGACAAAACGGTAGGTCAAGTGATTGAAACCAGTATGGAAGAAAGAAAAACCATAGTCGAAGATACAAAAGGCACATACGAAATTTGTAAGGAAGTGCAGGATGAATACACATCGCTTTGTGTCGCTCCTATCGTTTCGGGTGGAGATCCGATTGGTGCCGTCGTTTTATTGAGTAAAAAAGATGGGGTCAAAATGGGGGATATTGAAACAAAGCTAACCGAAACTGCAGCAGGATTTCTAGGGAAACAAATGGAGCAATAAGACATTCGCTAAATCCCTACTGACCCCGTGCCATGAAGTGGTACGGGGTTACCTATTGTTTAACTGACTATACAGAGTTCATAAAGTGTTTTTACGCCTTATCACGCTTGTATGTGATTGTATGATATAATGTTTGCAGTTTGGCAGGAGAGGAGAAAATCAAAACATGTCGGGGCAGGATAAAACAAAACTATTACTTAAAGGAACGGCTATACTGGCTATCGCGGCATTGCTTTCTAAGATGCTAGGAGTCGTATACCGAATTCCTTATCAAAATATTACAGGGAATCTAGGCTTCTATGTGTACCAGCAGGTATATCCTCTATACAGTCTGCTTCTCATTTTAGCTACAGCAGGTTTCCCTATAGCCGTTTCTAAGCTTGTGGCAGAGCGCTTAGCTTTAGGAGACCAAGAGGGAGCAAAACGAGTTTTTAGAGTATCGACCGTCGTTTTATCTCTCACAGGTGTATTTTTCTTTTTACTTCTCTACTTCACTGCTCCTGTAATTGCAGGATATATGGAGGATGAGCGCCTCATTATGCCGATTAGAAGTGTGTCCTATGCCCTTTTAGTAGTTCCGGTCATGGCCGCTATTCGAGGCTATTTTCAAGGGCATCAAAATATGATTCCAACGGCTGTGTCTCAAATCGTGGAGCAAATCATTCGAGTAGTGACGATCCTTGCGTTAAGCTACTGGTTTATACAAAATTCTTATGATGAATATTATGCAGGAGCGGGAGCTGTCTTTGGCGCCTTTACAGGGGCTGTAGCCGCCTTGCTTGTCCTTTTATTATTCTGGAAGAGAGTGAAGAAAACAACGCAAGAAACCGTAAAGGAAGGCCAACAAACAAAGGTTTTCGAGCAGGAATCAGCCTGGGTTCTTATGAAAAAAATACTTTATTTAGCCATTCCAATTTGCTTAGGAGCCATGGTTCTTCCGTTATTTCAATTGGTGGATGCATTTTCCTTCGTTAAGATTTTAATCAATTCTGGATGGGAAGCGGAATTATCAAGAGAGCTTAAAGGAATTTTTGATCGAGGACAACCCCTCGTTCAATTTGCTGCTTTCTTTGCTACAGCATTATCTCTAGCTCTTGTACCTTCTATTTCAGAGGCACACGCTAGAAAGGATACAGGATTGATTGCCGCGCGTTCTGAAATTGCAATGAGACTCACTCTATTTATTGGACTAGGAGCTTCCTTCGGTCTAGCTACATTAGCAGGTCCTGTAAATATCATGCTATATAAGACGGATGAAGGGACAACAGCTCTTGCCATCCTAGCGTTTACAACCGTTTTTTCTACACTGGGTATTACGTCTGGAGCTATTTTACAAGGATTAGGACAGGTCATTATACCTGCTAGGAATTTATTTATTGGTGTTATTGTCAAAACGATTCTAAATATCTTATTGATTCCGATATGGGGAATTGAAGGAGCAGCAGCTGCTACAGTTGCCGCTTATGCTGTTGCTACTATACTTAACCTAATCGCGTTATATCAATATACAGGCTTACAAGTATCGTTTAACAAATTCTTTAGTAAACCAGTGTTTGCCGTTCTAGCGATGACTTTATTCGTATGGTTGAGCATGAAGGGTCTATCCCTAGGATTGGCTAATATCATCTCACATGAAAGACTATTATATTCGTTTGTAGCGTTAGTAGCGGTCTTGATTGGAGTTGCTGTGTTTGGGGTAGCGCTTCTCCGTTTTGGAGCGGTAACGAAAGAGGAGCTAGTTAACATTCCGAAAATCAATAAGCTCATCCCTATTTTACAGAGACTGAAGCTATTAAAATAATCTAGATTAGATGTATTTTTCACACAAATGGAGAGAGGTAGTAAGCTGTTTGGCGGAAAACAGGTTAAACGAGCCTATATGGAAGGGAGAGCTGATATGTACTCGATTCATGTACTTGGGCTAGGAGCAGGAGATCTACAGCAAATGACGCTTGGTGTGTATAAGGAAATACAGCAGGCTAAGCAGCTTTATCTTAGAACAAAGGAGCATCCTGTTGTACAGGAGCTAGAGGAGCAAGGGCTTCAGTATCAAGCCTTTGATGCGATTTATGAGCAGCACGAGCAGTTTGAGCAGGTTTACCAGCACATCACTGACGCTTTGTTTGCCGCCGTAAAGCAGCATCATGTCATCCATTATGCTGTTCCAGGACATCCCCTTGTAGCGGAAAAAACCGTTCAGCTTCTATTAGAGCAAGCGGCGCACCAGCAATGCCAGATCAATATTCTTGGGGGGCAGAGCTTCTTAGATCCGTTATTAGCTAGTATTCAGGTAGACCCTGTAGAAGGCTTAGGCTTCCATGATGCGTTAAGACTGCAAGCTCATCACTTGCAGCCTCAGCAGCATACGGTCATTACTCAAGTGTATGACAGTTACGTGGCTTCAGAGGTAAAGCTTACACTTATGGACATTTTTCCGGATGAGCATCCCATCACCGTCGTTCAGGCGGCAGGGAGCAGTCAGGAAAAGCTGCTCTCTATCCCACTCTATGAGTTAGATCGAATCACTCTTCTTAGTAATCTAACAGCCCTATATGTTCCGCCTACACAGGAGCCTGAGGCGGTAAATAGGCAATATTATCGCTCTAGAGAGATTTTTCGTCAGCTACGAGGACCAGATGGCTGCCCTTGGGATAAAGAGCAAACCCATCAAAGCTTAACCAAATATTTACTAGAGGAAGCTAGTGAGGTTGTACAGGCTATTGAAGAGGGTGATATTGATCATCTTGTGGAAGAGCTAGGAGATGTACTCCTGCAGGTTTTCCTGCACGCTCAGATCGGTGAGGACGAGGGTTTATTTAACATGGAGGATGTCATTCAGTCCCTTAATGATAAAATGATTCGACGTCATCCGCATGTGTTCGGACAGAAAAAGCTAGAACAAGCCGAAGATGTTATAGAGCAGTGGGAGCGCATTAAGCGTGAGGAACAGCAGGGAAAATAAAAAAATGCTCAAAAAAATATTTTTTTGTTTAAAAAAGAAGGATTTCAAGAACAAAGAACGAATATCTTTTTGAGAAAGGGAGGTATTATCAATGAACAAAACTGAATTGGTAACCAATATTGCTCAAAAGAGCGGATTAACTAAGAAAGACGTTGAAACTGTAATTAATGGACTTTTAGATGAGATTACTGGGGCACTTTCAAAAGGTGACAAAGTACAATTTGTTGGATTCGGTACGTTCGAAACTCGTAAGCGTGCTAGCCGTTCTGGACGTAATCCTCAAACTGGACAAGTTATCGAAATCCCTGAAACAACTGTTCCTGCTTTCAAAGCTGGTAACAAACTTAAAGACGCTGTAAAATAATGCGTTTAGATAAGTTCTTAAAGGTTTCACGTTTAATCAAGCGTCGGACACTGGCCAAAGAGGTTTGTGATCAAGGGCGAATCGAGATTAACCAGAAGCCTGCAAAAGCGAGTCAGCTCATTCAGATAGGGGACGAAATGACGATTCGCTTTGGTCAAAAGCTTGTCACCGTAAGAGTGGATGATATTAAAGAGTCCTCTCGTAAGGAAGAAGCTGCTGACATGTATACCGTTCTATCTGAAACCCCTATATCAGCTTCGTCTGATGATGAGGATGGAATCTAATAGCGACTGCGCTTAGAGAAAATCTCTTTTTTCGAAACGTTTATTCGTTTGGAAGAAGGGATTTTCTTTTTTTGTTCTATAGAGTGAAGATTCTGTGTCTGGTAGTTCTAAATCTAGACCCTGTCCCATAACATGTACTAATAAAAAGGAGGGACAGGTACGATGATGGAACAAAATCGCTTAAATCGGCCAGAACCAAAAGCTCACGAAATTAAAATGCTGAATCGCAAAAAAATGGAAATCAGCGGTGTCATCAATGTAGAAAGCTTTGATAGCGAAGAATTTTTACTAGAAACAGAGGGTGGATATTTAGCTATTCGGGGACAAAACCTGCATATGAAAAACTTAAATGTAGAAAATGGTCTAGTGTCTATTGAAGGCTATGTGATAGATATGGCGTACGTTGATCATTCCTCGTCCGGAGATAAAGCTAAAGGAATCTTTAGCAAGTTATTTAAATGACGCTCAGTATTCAAGCTCTGACGATGCTTCATATGATAGGAGCAGGGTTATTTCTAGGAATAAGCTATGATACGTATGCCCGTTTACGTTTAAAAAAGAAGTCCTGGCTTATACTGACACAAGACCTGTTATTTTGGATGATCAATGGAATGATCGTTTTCTTATGGCTTCAGTTCGTCAACACTGGACAGATGAGAGTGTACATCTTTTTGTCCCTTATCTGTGGCTATGCTGCTTATCAGGCTCTTTTTGGAGGCTTCTATCGAAAAGGACTAGAAGGTATCCTTCAGCTGTTACATTGGAGCTACAAGACCCTGAGGCAGATCGTTAGAATTTTCCTTATTATTCCTATTGTATGGTTATATAAAATCATTTCTATCGTTATTCTTTTTATTTTGGGTGCTGTCGCTTCCATATTCAAATTTCTATATAAGATCATGGCCTTCCTCCTTCGTCCCTTTGGCGTATGGGGTAAAGCGTTATGGCATAGGTGGAGGCCAAATTCATCAAAATCACCTCCAACAGATGATCCTGAGCAGAAAAATAGGACTTTAGGAGGTGAAGGATTTTTGAAAAATATAGCGAACTGGTTGTATAAGAGTAAAAAATAGGGTATATAACTTAATAGATATAGATTTTTAAAAGCCAGTCCATACAGAAAAGAAGAATATTAGACGAATATGCTTTAGTATGAAAAGACCTGTGCCTTGGGAATAAAAAACAGGATGGTAAATGTTATGCAGAATCAAGCCCCATATTCAACCCACAACTATCCATCTTCGTCAGGACCAATTAAAAAGACAAAACCTAATCCTGATGAGGTTGAAATAAAAAGAAAACGGAGCAAACGCTTGAAATGGTTCGGTGCTTTTATGCTGCTCTTCTTTATTTGGGCGGGCACCACCTATATGGATCAAAAATCAGCGATTGAAGAAAAAAGAACTGAGCTTGAAGCGATCCAGCAGAAGGTTGCTCAGATTAATGAGGAACAGTCTGAGCTGCTTTATCAGGTTAAAAGATTGAATGATCACGACTATATCGCTGAGATTGCTAGAAAAGATTACTTTTTATCGCGTCCAGGCGAGGTTATCTTCAGAATTCCTGAA
This sequence comes from Bacillus horti, assembly GCF_030813115.1. NCBI lineage: Bacteria > Bacillati > Bacillota > Bacilli > Caryophanales > Bacillaceae > Caldalkalibacillus > Caldalkalibacillus horti. The sequence continues at coordinate 62,044 of NZ_JAUSTY010000017.1, forward strand.
AAATAATAGAAAGCACTTAATCGCTTTCATTGACACGCTTTTCGCCATTCAAGTATAATATATTATATTAGCTAATCTTTGTAATTTTTAAGGAGGATCATTTCGTCAATGTCAATTGAAGTAGGCAGCAAGTTGGAAGGTAAAGTAACAGGGATTACTCATTTTGGAGCTTTTGTTGAATTGCCTGATGGAGTAACCGGTCTCGTTCATATTAGTGAAATTGCCGATAACTATGTTAAGGATGTGAACGAATTTCTTAAAGTGAATGATATGGTCACGATCAAGGTGATTAACATTGAAAAAGATGGAAAAATCGGCTTATCCATCAAGCAAGCTCAGGATCGCCCTGTTGAAAGCAAGAAGCCTACCCATCAAGGTTCTGAACGCCGTACAGAGCATCGTGGCTCAGAACGTCGCTTTGAAGCTCGTGGCTCGGATCGCCGAGGGGATTCCAGAGGATCTGATCGTCGTGGGGGAGATTCACGTAGAAAGGTTGGATTCGAGGATATCATGTCTAAGTTTTTAAAGGACAGTGAGGATCGTCTAACTTCTCTAAAGCGAAACACCGAATCAAAACGTGGGGGACGCGGAGCTCGTAAAGGATAATACGGAAGATGTATATAAAGAACCGTGCTTGATGAAGCATTCATATAATGGCTAGCTCGTTCGCTGAGCTTGCCTTTTTTATTTTCTCTCAAGCTAGTGAATGGTCTACCTCAATACTAGAAGCTTCTGCTCTTATTTTCCCTATATATAAGTAGATCTGTCTTTATTCCAAAATCATTTAGTCAGTAAGTAACAAACCCTCAAACATTTCCCTCCAATCCGACATCGTTTCCCTCCGCTTACTAGCGATCGTACGTTTCTATGTTACACATAATAAGGGTGGAATATCTCTATTGGTAACGCGAATCACCTAACACGGTCTAACCTTTTTCGAAAAATGACGATACAGAGGAAATATGTCGTACTCTTTTTTTTCACGCCTCTTTAATTTTGACAAAAAATCTTTTTCTCCCATGCTTATAATGGTAGCACTATAAAGAACGGGTGGTGCTACTATGCTTAGAAAAGTTGAACAAATAATCCTACATCCTTTCATCGGTCAAGTCGAAAAGCAGCAAGCCCTATTCAGCTCTATGGGTAAAGCGCTATACACATTTATTCAACGCTGGGGCGTCATTTATATGCTTCTAGGTTTTCTGTTAGGCCGAGCGATGATTATTGGAGAACTGACTCCTTTTGCTGTTCCCTTTTTTGCGGTGTTATACCATTTGCGGCGTGATCGGCTCTATGTAGCTGGGTTTGCTATCCTTCTAGGAGCATTTACTCATCAATTAGGTCATCCAATGACTTTACTTGGCGGTATGGCTTTATTCCTTATCGCTCAAAGAGTGATGGAAGCATGGGGAAAAGCGGATATGAACTATACTCCTTTTGCCGTCTTCTTCGTTGTCTTTTTAAGTAAAAGTCTAGTTGCTGCTTTCACAGAATGGACAGGCTATCATCTAATGATGGCCGGGGTTGAAGCCACCTTAAGCTTGGTGCTAACCTTGATTTTCGTTCAAAGCCTTCCATTAGTCACTGTAGCGAAGAGAACGCAGCCTTTAAAAAATGAGGAGATTGTCTGTTTGATCATCCTTCTTGCATCTGTTATGACGGGAACCGTTGGTTGGATAGTCATGGAGCTCTCCTTAGAGCATATTTTATCTCGCTATGCCATCCTGATCTTTGCTTTTGCGGCTGGAGGAGCGATTGGGGCAACAGTAGGTGTAGTAACCGGGATCATTTTAAGTCTCTCCAATATTGAAGCTATGCTACAAATGAGTCTTTTAGCGTTTAGTGGTTTACTTGGTGGTTTACTGAGAGAAGGGAAGAAGATCGGGGTAGCTGTAGGTCTACTTGTGGGTACACTGCTTATCGGTTTTTATATCGGTGAAGCAACCATTTGGCAGACGATGAATGAATCACTGGTAGCGATCGTCTTATTCTTGTTTACTCCTAAAGTTATTTTTCAGAAAATTTCATCGTTTATCCCCGGTACAGTGGAGCACGCTAATGTACAGCAGGATTATATGAAGCGACTACGGGAAGTCACTTCACATAAGGTAGAGCAATTCTCTACCGTGTTTCAGCAGCTATCCAATAGCTTTACGATGCAGCCAACTATGGTTGAGGAGGACCAGGATCGAACCCTTGATTTGTTTTTAAGTCAGATTACAGAAAAAACGTGTCAGAGCTGCTTTAAAAAAGAGCAGTGCTGGGAGCGTAAATTTGATGATACGTATCGGTTAATGAAGGAGTGCTATAACCATTTGCACAGCCATGGAGAAGTGAAGAAGACGTTCGCCCATGGAGAATTTTCTAGACACTGCGTTAAATCGCAAAAGGTTCTTGAGGTCATGACGCAAGAGTTCGATCAATTCAAAACACATTTAATGTACAAGAAAAAAATGAACGAATCGCGAAGACTAGTCGCTGAACAGCTCTCTGGGGTGTCACAGGTCATGACTAACTTTGCCCGGGAAATTCAAAAGGAAGGGGAGGTCCACCATATTCAAGAGCAGCAAATCCTGGACGCCTTTGAGGATATTGGCTTATCCATTAGATATGTAGATATTCTCTCTCTAGAGGAAGGGAACGTACAAATCGAAATTAGTCAGCCTGTGTGCTTTGGACGAGATGAGTGTGGCAAGATCATCGCCCCGTTGCTCTCTGAGATCGTTGGAGAAACGATTACTGTGCTTCAAAAGGAATGTGATTTCTTTCAGGATGGCTATTGTAAAATGAAGCTGGTTTCAGCTAAATCCTTCAAGGTGAGCACAGGGATATCCAGTGCGGCAAAAGGGGGTGGCTGGGTGTCCGGTGATAATTTAAACACGATGGAGGTAGGCAACGGAAAATATGCTATTGCCATTTCAGATGGGATGGGGAATGGAGAAAGAGCTCATCAAGAGAGCAATGAAACGCTCACTCTGCTCCAGCAAATTCTTCATTCGGGAATTGAGGAAACGGTGGCTATTAAATCCATCAACTCCGTGCTGGCTCTGCGCTCATCGGATGAAATCTTTTCAACGCTAGATTTAGCCATGATCGATTTACAGACGGCAAAAACTAGGTTTCTGAAAATCGGTTCGACGCCAAGCTTTATCAAACGAGGGGATGAATGCTTAACCATTACCGCTCACAATCTACCTATTGGCATCCTACATGAAATTGACGTAGATGTAGTTACTGAGCAATTGAAGCCTGGAGATTTATTGATCATGATGACGGATGGACTCTATGATGCTCCGCGTAAGGTAGAAAATAAAGAGCTATGGATGACACGGATGATCTCTGAGATTGTAACCAAGGATCCTCAGGAGGTAGCCGACCTTCTACTAGAAAAGGTTGTCCGCTATCAGCAAGGACATATTGTGGATGATATGACCGTTGTTGTCGCTCGCATTGACCGTAACATCCCACAGTGGTCTACCATATCCATGCAAGGAATACCGAAGATTAAAAAGAAGCCTTCTAAGATTTCCTAGATTGGTATAGAACGCTCCTGCCTTGTTAAAGCTGATAAATGAAAGTCAAAAAGGACGATAAAACAAGGAGGAGCTTCGAATGAATAAAGGACGATTAAAGCAAATTCTACTATTAACAGACGGTTGTTCCAATGTAGGTGGAGATCCTATCGCTGTGGCGTCAATGGCTGGAGAATACGGTGTTACGATCAACGTGATCGGAATTGTTGATGAGGATTCCTTAGGTGAAAAAGGGAAGGCCGAGGTTCGCGACATTGCTTTGGCTGGTCAGGGAGTCTATCAATTTGTACGGAGTAAGCAGCTACCAAAAACAGTGCAAATGGTTACTAGAAAAGCGATGAATCAAACCCTTCATCATGTGGTGAACAAAGAGCTACGTCATATCTTAGGAGATAAGGAGCAGGTCGAGGCTCTACCACCTGAGCAGCGTGGAAAGGTAGTAGAAGTGGTCGAGGATCTAGGAGAAACGATGCATTTAGATGTATTGGTACTCGTTGACGCTAGTGCCTCAATGACAAATAAACTACCTTCTATCAAGCAAGCCCTAAGAGATTTGAGCTTATCCATGCAATCAAGGGTAGGGGACAGTCGCTTTGCTGTATGGACGTTTCCAGGGCAGCCGCAGGCTGTAGAGAAGAAAATGGAGTGGTCAAGTCAAGTAGATTCCTTGGAACGGATATTCTCCACCATCACACCTCGGGGTACAACACCTACTGGTCCAGCGTTAGAGGAAGCATTAAAGGAATTTGCCCATCAAGAGCGACCGCATAAGGAAGAAGGGATGCTGAGTGACTACGTCTTTTAGTCCATCTATAATACAAGGCAAGTGGCATCAAAGAAAGTATCAAATTGAAAAAGAACTAGGTCAAGGAGCCACAGGTACTGTTTATTTGGTCCGTCATCAGGGATCTCCTTACGCCTTAAAGCTTGGGACGGATTCGTTTTCGATTACAGCAGAGGTGAATGTGTTAAAGCATTTTGCAAAGGCTCAGGGAGGCTTCCTTGGGCCTTCCATCATGGATGTTGATGATTGGGAGAAGGGGCAAGAGCTTCAATCCTTCTATGTTATGAATGTGATTCAAGGCACCTCCTTACCTCCTTTTATCAAGCAAAAAGGGAAGGAATGGATACCTGTCCTAATCCTCCAGCTTCTCACCTTTTTAAGTGAGCTACATCAAATGGGCTGGGTGTTTGGAGACCTTAAGCCTGATAATTTAAAGGTTGTAGGAAAGCCCTATAAGATAGCGTGGTATGATGCTGGAGGAATGACAAAGCTAGGGCGTTTAATTAAGGAATACACAGAATGGTATGATCGTGGAGTATGGCAAATGGGGGATCGTAAGGCTGAGCCCGCCTATGACCTTTTTAGTGTGGGAATGATCATGCTAGAGCTCTATTTAGGGAAGCGACCAGAGCCGTCTGAGGAGCCAAACAAGCAGCTAAAGGAGCTCGTGTTTCAAAATCAACAAATTTTTCCCTATCAAAAGGTGTTATGGGAAGCTTTATCGGGTAAGTATGCTACAGCGGATAAAATGAAGCAAGCCCTCCTGCAAGCGTGGCATGTTCAAAAAGGAGGCTCCTTCCTACAGCCATCTTTAGAGCCGAAGCTTGATCAAGCAAGCAAGAAACGGAAGAAAAAGAAGAGCAAATGGGGCAAGGTCTTATTTCTATTATTTCTTTCATCTTTTTTCCTGTTTCTATATGCACTATACTTATACTCACAGACGTTTTAGTGTGAGGTGAACACGGGTCATGAGTCAAGCAGGAAAAATCATGGAGATTTGTCTGTTAGCTGGAGAGATCATGCTGAAGTACGGAGCAGAAACGTATCGCGTGGAAGAAACGATGGAACGCATGGCTGGGGCCAAGGAGATGAAGGATGTACATAGCTATGTGACCCCTACGGGAATTTTCTTTTCCTTTAAATCCGCAGACAAGGTTGGTGAGCGATCCAGAATCATAAGGATTGATGACCGCCTTGTTGACTTAAACAAGGTCACTCTAGTCAATGATCTTTCTAGACGCTTTGTTAATGGGCAGCTTTCCCTAGATGAAGCGGAGAAAGCACTGAAGAAGATTGACCGAGGCAAAATGCTTTATTCGGTTCCGTTACAGCATGCTGCAGCAGGACTAGCTGGAGGCTCCTTTGCCATCCTATTTGGAGGCGATTATATCGATTTTATACCTGCCTTTATCGCAGGTGCACTGGTGAATATATGTTTATATTTTTTACAGCTTAAGCTACAGGTTAAATTTATTGCCGAGCTGTTCTCTGCTTGTATTGGTGGAATGAGCTGTATACTTTTGTTTAATCTTGGACTAGGAAATCACCTGGATCAAATCATTATCGGTTCCCTTATGCCGCTAGTACCAGGGCTCCCGTTAACGAATGCTGTCCGTGATATTATGGCAGGCGATCTAGTATCAGGGGTTGGACGCGGTGCAGAGGCCCTGCTTACGGCTCTTTCGATTGCCACAGGGATTGCCATAGCGATATCCCTATTTTTATGATACATTTATTCAAACATAAGAGGGTGCTTGAAAATGATAACAGGAGCCGTATTTTCTTTTACCGCTACAGTAGCTTATGGCTTAATCTTTAATGTTCCTAAAAAAGCATTAGCCAGCGGAGGGATCATTGGCATGGGTGGCTGGCTGTTGGTTCAATGGCTTTCAGCTGAATGGTTATCCAGCATGGTTAGTATTTTAATCGCTAGCATTTTTGTGGCAAGTGTGAGTCAGCTCTTAGCTAGACCATTGAAAATGCCAAGTACAAACCTTAGTATTGCGGGAATCATCCCTTTAGTTCCGGGAGCTATGGCTTATCGAACGATGCGTAGCTTTGTAGATGGGAACTATATAGAGGCGATTGAGTTAGCTACAGAAACCTTACTAATGGCAGGAGCGATAGCCGCTGGGCTGATGATATCCCTATCAATCTTCTCCATGACGAAAGGAATGAGTTGGAGAAATGGAGTTAGACATTCATAGCTTTGTGGCTAAACATGGACTTTTTCAGCAAGGGGATTCGCTCCTTCTGGCGATCTCTGGTGGAGTAGACTCCATGGCTCTGCTGCATTGGTTCATCCAACAGCGTGAGGCTCAGTCCCTAACGCTACGAGTTATTCATGTGAATCATCAGCTAAGAGGAGAAGAATCAGAGAGAGATCAGCAGCATGTCGAAGAGATGTGTCGACAGTGGAATGTGCCCTGTAGCTCAGTGCGAGTTGATGTTGTAACTTATGCGCGTGAAAAACGTATAAGTAAGCAAGTAGCAGCACGGGAATGCCGCTATCAGGCGTTTGAGCAAATAGCTAAGCAATACGATATATCCATAATAGCTACTGCACACCACGCAGATGATCAGGTGGAGACAGTGCTTATGCGTCTCATTAGAGGTGCAGGGATACAAGGCTTATCTGGCATCCCCTCACTAAGGAGAACTAATGCGTATATGATCATTCGGCCCTTTTTGAAGGTAGCCAAAAAACAGCTTGAGAGCTACTGTCAGGTGCATGATATACCCTATCAATTCGATCAGAGTAACAGCATGGATGACTATACACGTAATTATGTCAGACATCATGTTACACCGTTATTGACTGAACTTAATCCTCAGCTACACGAAGCGATAGGAGATATGACAGAGCTACTAAGGGAAGAGAATGACTGGCTCACTCAGGAAGCCAAGAAATATGCCGATCAGATCATAGAAACAAAAGACGCTCAGCAGGTCACACTTAATCTTTCAACGTTTCGTCACATACCTCTTCCTTTACAAAGGAGGGCAATTCTACTAATATTAAATTGTCTGTCTGAACCAGGGAGCCAGTGGTCTAAGACTCATATTGATCAACTGCTTGAGCTCTGTATTCAGGAGCAGGGAAGAAAAGAGCTTCATTTACCACATAGCATTTTGGTTCAAAAGGAATATACAAATCTTACGATAGGGAAACGAGATGCTGTTCAAAAACATCAGGTGAGTTCATATTACATACGCTTACCGTCCGAAGGAGAGTTAGACGTTCCTGAGCTATCCCTTAAAATCAGGGTAGAAGCGTACAGAACGGCTCTTGAGGACATCCAGCAGCAGGGGAAGAGTGTAGGGAAGACAGTCCCTGATTTACCCTCTGAATGGAGGAGCTTACAGTCAGGTCAGCGCTACAGGGCCCAATTTGATCTCCAGCAGATTTCTTTACCACTCATACTTAGAAATCGTCAACCAGGAGATAAGATCCAGCCATTAGGTATGAAGGGACACAAGAAGGTCAAAGATATTTTTATTGATGCAAAAATTCCTCAAAAGGAACGGCAGCGCTGGCCTCTCATTGCGGATCAACTTGATATCCTATGGATTCCTGGAATTAAACGAGCTGATCGATCAAAGGTGAATCAAAAGACGGAGCAATGCGTCGTGGTGACCGTGGAAAAATTATAGGAGGCAATGGTGTATGCTACAGGATATACGTGAGGTGCTGATTTCTGAAGAGGAATTGCAAACAAAAATTAAAGAGCTAGGTGCTACTTTATCTGAGGAATACAGGGAACGAAACCCATTAATTATTTGTGTTCTCAAAGGGGCTGCCCTGTTTATGGCTGATTTAGTCAAAAAGATGGACGTACATCTAGAAATGGACTTTATGGACGTATCCAGCTACGGAAGCTCCACAAAGTCTTCCGGAGAAGTGAAGATAATTAAGGATCTTAATACGTCTGTAGAGGGTCGTGATGTCCTTATTGTGGAGGATATTATCGATAGCGGCTTGACGTTAAAGTATTTAGTTGAGCTATTAGAGCATCGCAAAGCGAAGTCTGTAAAGATTGTGACACTGCTGGATAAGCCACATCATCGCAAGGTTGATTTGACCGCTGACATAACCGGCTTTACAGTGCCAGATGAGTTCGTTGTAGGGTATGGTCTAGATTACGCTGAGAAATATCGTAACCTGCCATTCATAGGGGTGTTGAAGCCTCATGTTTACGAAGGTCAATAAACTTGAGTGTCAAACTTTTTGTGTGCTACAATATAAATTAGTTGCTTTTTACTCGCGAGAGGAGGTTGGGGATGAACCGTATTTTTAGAAGTTTAGCATTTTATATCTTTATTATCTTCGTCACGGTTGGGATTGTGAACTTTATTTTCCAGTCAGGACAAGATACACCAGAAATTAAATATAATGAATTTGTTGATCGTCTTCAGGCTGGGCAAGTTGAATCTATTAACATACAGGCCGATCGTGGCGTTTGGTATATAGAAGGTCAGTTTGTAGAGGGCTTCGAGCGAGATACCTTCACCTCATTTGCCCCATTGGATTCCGATGATTTCTTTACTACAGTCAGTCAATCTGAGGCGAATGTCACTTGGGTACGAGCGAAGGGTGATCCGATTTGGTTTACGTTCTTAACCGCTCTTATTCCGCTTTTATTGATCTTTATTATCCTTTTCTTTATTATGAGCCAGGCTCAGGGCGGCGGAAACAAAGTGATGAACTTTGGAAAAAGCAAAGCCAAAATGTACAATGAAGAGAAGAAGAAGGTCACCTTTAAGGATGTGGCTGGAGCCGATGAAGAGAAGCAGGAGCTTGTTGAGATAGTTGAGTTTCTTAAGGATCCACGTAAGTTTACACAGCTAGGAGCTAGAATTCCTAAGGGAGTTTTATTAGTTGGACCACCAGGAACAGGGAAAACCCTACTTGGAAGAGCAGTTGCTGGTGAAGCTGGCGTGCCATTCTTTAGTATTTCCGGTTCCGACTTCGTGGAAATGTTCGTTGGGGTTGGAGCATCACGTGTACGTGATCTCTTTGAAAATGCCAAAAAGAACGCCCCTTGTATCATCTTTATTGATGAGATTGATGCCGTTGGTCGTCAGCGTGGAGCGGGCTTAGGTGGTGGACATGATGAGAGAGAGCAAACGCTCAACCAATTACTTGTTGAAATGGATGGATTTGGAGCAAACGAAGGAATTATCATGATGGCGGCAACAAACCGTCCTGACGTATTAGATCCAGCGTTACTTCGTCCAGGTCGTTTTGACCGTCAAATCACAGTAGACCGTCCTGACGTTAGAGGACGTGAGGCTGTCTTAAATGTTCACTCACGCAATAAGCCATTAGATGAAGATGTGAATCTTGAGATTATTTCTAAGCGTACACCAGGATTCTCAGGTGCTGATTTAGAAAATCTACTTAATGAGGCAGCGCTATTAGCAGCGCGCCGTAATAAATCAAGCATCGCCATGAAGGAAGTGGATGATGCGATTGACCGCGTTATTGCTGGAACAGAGAAGAAGAGCCGTAAGGTATCTGAAAAAGAGCGTAAAATCGTCGCTTACCATGAATCAGGACATACAATTTCCGGCTATTTCTTACCGAATGCGGATCTTGTTCACAAAGTAACAATTGTTCCTCGTGGTCAGGCTGGTGGATACATGGTTCCGATTCCGAAAGAGGAACGATTTATCCTTACAGAGCCAGAAATTAAAGACCGTATTGCTGGACTACTTGGAGGTCGTGTGGCTGAAGAGGTTGTGTTTGGTGAGGTAAGTATTGGAGCGTATGATGATTTCAGAAGAGCAACTGGCTTAGCTCGTAGAATGGTTATGGAATGGGGTATGAGTAAGCTCGGACCTCTTCAATACGGTGAAAGTCAGGGGCAGGTTTTCCTAGGTAGAGATATTGGTCATGAGCGTAACTACAGTGAAGCGATTGCCCATGAGATTGATCGTGAAGTACAACGCATCATTAAAGAAGAATATGACCGCTGTAAAGAGCTTCTTATTAAACATCGTGAAAAGCTGAACCTTGTGGCTGAGACGCTTCTAGAAATTGAAACGTTAACGGCTGAGCAGATTGAGTCTTTACTGGAGAAAGGTAAGCTTCCTGATCCACCTCAATCCTCTGGATCTAACTCAGCTGGGGAAAAGAATTCAGAAGCTACGAAAAAGGATGATGCCAACAAGTCGTCCAATAGCGAAGTGAAGGTTCAAATCCAGAAGAAGGATGAAAACGAAGCTTACTCTCCAACAGAGAAGCAGGATCCTCCTTCCGATACACCTGAAAACGAACCAAAGCATGAGGATAACGATTCGTCTGACTCGAACTCTAACAAAAAGAAAGACTAATCTAAGCTGCGTTCAAAAAACAAGAAATATGATAAAATGGGGAGAGCTAATTAGGCTCTCCTTTCCTTATGGATGTGGATGACCTAACAACTCATACATAATGGATAATTACATCATCTTAAGGAGGAGTTTGGGTGCTTCCTCGTTTTATTTATACTTATGATGAAGATATACAAACACATCATACCAACTGCGTCATCGTTGGAGGTGGCATTGCAGGTCTTTATACCGCATTAACTTTAGATCAGCGTTTACATATTACACTTATCACAAAAGATAGACTTGAAGAAAGCAATACATCAAGAGCTCAGGGAGGAATGGCCGCCGTATTTTCGGAATTGGACTCTTTCAATCAGCATATATCAGATACATTACTAGCTGGGGCAGGGCTGTGCGATGCTGGAAGTGTACAAATTCTGGTGAGTGAAGGACCGGATCGAGTGAGAGATTTAATACGTTTAGGTGTTCAATTTGATCTAAAGGACGGTCAGCTTGCGTTAACTCAGGAAGGGGCTCATACTCATCGGAGAATTTTACATGCTCATGGAGATGCCACAGGAGCAGAGGTCGTTAGAGGTTTGGTCGAACAGGTCAGACAGAGGAAGAACATTACTCTTTTAGAGCATACGCATGTTCTTGATTTGCATACGGAGAAGGATGTCTGCCAAGGGGTATTTATTTTAACTCAGAAGGACCACATTCAACGAATAAAAGCACAAGCTACTATCCTAGCTACAGGTGGTATAGGCCAGCTTTATTTAAACACATCGAATCCTGAAGGAGCTACAGGAGATGGGATAGCCTTAGCTTTTCGAGCAGGTGCCCATATTCAGGATATGGAGTTTGTCCAGTTTCATCCGACGGTTCTTAAGCATCGCGGGGCCCCCACCTTCTTAATTTCAGAAGCAGTAAGAGGAGAGGGGGGAGTTTTGCGCAATAGTCAGGGTGAGCGCTTTATGCCTAAGGCTCATGAGCTTGCCGAGCTAGCACCTAGGGATGTTGTTACAAGAGCCATCGTAAATGAAATGGAACAAACGAATCATCCAGCCGTCTATCTGGATATGACTCATGCTTCAGAGGGGCAGCTCCAGCAGCGTTTTCCAACGATTTTTAAAACGTTACAGCAATTTGGTCTCAATATGGCACAGGACTGGATTCCTGTGGCACCGGCAGCCCATTATCTAATGGGAGGAATCCTTACAGACGAGCATGGAGAAAGTACCGTTAAGAGTTTATATGCTTGTGGAGAAGTAGCATCTACAGGTGTTCATGGTGCGAATAGGTTAGCGTCTAACTCCCTCACTGAAGCTATAGTATATGGTTATCGTATAGCGAAGCATATTGAACAACAATGGGATAAGCCTAAGGAATACAAGGATGCAAAACATATAAATAAAGAAATCCAGCAAGGAACTTTTGAAGAAATACATCAAGATGTCGGAAATAGAACAGAGGACATAGGCGCATTGAAAGATGAGATGCAGCGTTATGTTGGGGTAAGGAGAACTGGTTCTTCTTTACAGCAGTTTGTAGAGCGATGCCAAGAAAAGCTGTTATCTTTACATCATTTAGATACAGCTCTTAACCGGCAGGAGATCATGTGGAGAAACATGTTAACCTGCAGTATGCTAATCGCTCGAAGCGCGCTGTTACGCGAAGAAAGCAGAGGGGGACATTATCGTAATGATTTTCCTAGGCGTAACGATGAGCAATATAGACGGCATCATATCTTATATTTTGATCATCCTACAGGACAAGTGAAGGGGAGATGGGTGAATGTTACTAGTAAATAAATGGAGGAAGCAGATACAGGATTGGTTAGAGGAGGATTTAGGGCAAGGTGATGCAACAAACGCCCTATTTGCTGAAGCTTCGCCTATTCAAGGCTGGATCGTAGCTAAATCGAGCGGAGTTGTAGCAGGTCTGCCTTTGGTTGCACAGGTTTTTCAAGAGCTTGACCCAACTACCCAGCTAACCTTCCACAAAAAGGATGGTCAACGTATACAGTTTGGAGAAGCATTAGTCGAGCTTAAAGGAGCTCCCCAAACTCTACTAGCGGGAGAACGATTAGCTCTTAATTTACTACAACGACTTTCGGGAATAGCTACCCTCACAGCGGAATATGTAGAGCAAGTTAGGGATACCTCTGTACGGATTGTTGATACAAGAAAAACGACACCTGGGCTGCGTGGCTTGGAAAAGTATGCTGTGCGAATGGGGGGAGGGCATAATCATCGCTTAGGGCTGTATGATGCTGCTATGATTAAGGATAATCATATAAAGGCAGCAGGTGGAATCAAGCGAGCTGTAGAGCTATTGCGTAAAGAGCTTCCACATACGATGAAAATTGAAGTAGAAGCAGAATCCATAGAACAGGTTCAGGAAGCTTTGCAGGTTCAAGCGGATATTATTATGCTTGATAACATGTCTTTAGAGGGGATGAAAGAAGCAGTTCAGCTTATTGATCAGCGGGCAATTGTTGAAGCATCAGGAGGGGTGAATTTACAAACGGTTAGAGGGATCGCTGAAACAGGGGTAGATGTGATTTCAGTAGGAGCCTTAACCCACTCCGTTCAGTCACTAGACATTAGCATGGATATTGGGCAGAGAAAAATTTTATAGGCTCGAAGGGATGAGTTTTTATGATATTAGTTATTGATGTAGGGAATACGAATATTGTGGTAGGTGTATATAAAGACGATCAGCTACTTTACCATTGGAGAATCAATACGAATAAAAATCAAACAGAAGATGAGTACGGTATGCTGGTGAAGGGGCTTTTTCGTGAAGAAGGCTTAATTCCACATGATGTACAAGGTATTATCATTTCCTCTGTTGTTCCACCTTCCATGTCAGCTCTAGAGCGGATGTGTGTAAAGTATTTTAATATTGAGCCTCTGACCGTAGGACCTGGTATCAAAACAGGATTACCTATCCAGTATGATAATCCTCGTGAAGTAGGGGCTGACCGTATCGTTAATGCTGTTGGAGCATTGGTGGACTATGAGCCTCCCCTTATTATTGTAGACTCTGGGACGGCCACTACGTTCTGCTATATAGATGAAAAGGGCTGCTTTCAGGGTGGTGCCATCGCTCCGGGGATGAATATTTCAATGGAAGCCTTGTACCATTATGCCTCCAAGCTACCCAAAATTGAGTTTGTCATACCTAAGCAAGCGATAGGGAAAAATACTGTCTCCTCTATGCAATCAGGAACTGTTTTTGGCTACATTGGTTTAGTGGACGGTCTGATTGAACGAATGATTGAAGAGACGAAAACACAGCCTACGATCATAGCTACAGGAGGATTAGCTAAAATTATTGCTGATCAGTCTAAATTTATTCAGCATTATGATCCGTTTTTAACCCTTAAGGGGCTGTATACGATTTATCACCGCAATGTTTAGAAAAGCCACTCATGGACAGAAATAGTTCAGAATGATGAAAAGCAAAATATGTCCAACAGGAGGATATAAAGACGATGACAAAAGGAACCAATACACAGGATTACATAGTAAGGGCGTTATGCTTGGAAGGCAAGGTGCGGGTATATGCTGTGCGTTCCACAGAGCTAGTGAATGAGGTGCAACGCAGGCATCAGACATGGGCTACAGCTACAGCAGCAATAGGGCGTACCCTATCGGTTGGAGCGATGATGGGTGCTATGCTTAAGGGTAAAGAAAAATTAACCATTCAGGTGCGCGGGAATGGCCCTATCGGTAAAATGATGGTCGACGCAAACGCGTATGGAGAAGTTAGAGGGTATGTCGACAATCCACAATCTGATGTGCCGCGCAAAGCAAATGGCAAGCTAGACGTTAGTGGTGTAGTGGGACAGCAAGGGGATATTTATGTCACCAAGGATTTAGGATTAAGGGATCCTTATCAGGGCTACAGCCATATTGTCAGTGGGGAAATTGGAGAAGACTTCACATTATATTTTGCTCAATCCGAGCAAACTCCATCAGCTGTGTCTGTCGGTGTTTTAGTGAATCCTGATGATACAGTTAAGGCAAGTGGAGGCTTTATTATTCAACTAATGCCGGGTGCGGGATTGTCCAATGAGTTTATCACACAATTGGAGAAAAGGTTAGGAGAGATTCCTCCTGTCTCAACGATGATTGATCAAGGGCTGTCTCCAGAGCAAATGATTGAGGAGATTTTTGACAAACAAGATATTCAGTGGCTAGGACAGATGCCAATCCGATTTCAGTGTCATTGTTCGGAGGAAAGAGTGAGAAATACGTTAATCAGTCTGGGCAGAGACGAAATTCAAGCGATTCTTGAAGATGATCAAAAGGCAGAAGTCCATTGTCATTTCTGTAATACTTATTATCATTTTAATCAGACAGACCTTGAACAGTTATTGGCGGAAATAGACGCTAAATAGTTTAGTGAAATACAAATACGTATTCAAGGTGACTAACAGGTGACGAGGCTAATGTAAAAGCCTGAATTTAAGACTTATTGCAAGTGGAAGAAGGATTAAAGGGAAGGAGGGAAAGGGTATGAGCAAAGTAAGGCCACTTTGGGCAGTCATCTTTATCCTCATTTTGCTCCAAGCGGGCACACTATTCTATTTTTTATCGGACTTTGGAACAACGGTACCAGTAGTTGACCAACAGCTATCTCCAAGTGACGAAGTAAACCCGGATAATGAAGTAGAAGAGCCAGTCACTTCTGATAAAGTAGTAGCTATGTTTGCTGGAGAGTCTATCACTATGGAAGATCTGGTGACGCGCTTAATTGATCGCTATGGGGAACAAACTTTAGATGAATTAATTAACCGTAAATTAATTGCCCAGAAAGCTCAGTCATTAGGCCTAGAGGTTGACGAGGAAGAAATTGATCTTGAACTAGAAGCGCTTAGGTTAGGGTACTCCTCGGAGGAAGAGTTTTACCAAGACCTAGAATCCCAAATTGGTATTAGCTCTGCAGAATTAAGAGCCGAGCTAGAGTACTATATGCTACTTGAGGAAATGGCAACGATGGATATCGCTATTACAGAGCAGCAGATTCAGGATTTTTATGAGGAACATGGCTACCTATTTGAAATTCCTACACAGTATCGTGTTCATCAGATCGCTGTTAAAACGGAGCAAGAGGCTCAGCAAGCGCTCAATGAAATTAGCGGAGGCTCTAGCTTTGAAGCCGTTGCGGCAGAACGTTCCATTGATTTAGCTAGCTCTTCAGCAGGTGGCGATATGGGTTTTGTCGCAGAGGATGACTTTTATATAGAGGAGTCTGTCCTTCAAGCGTTAGAAGCGCTTGAGCTAGATGTGTTAAGTGAGCCTATAGAGACGAGTGAAGGCTTTGTTATCGTCAAAGTAACGGAGAAGAAAGAAGGCAGTAAACAGAAGTTAGAGAACGTGAGCGCGAAAATACGTCGCCAGCTTGCCTTACAGCAAATTGATGGGGTAGAGGAGTTTTTAGAGCGCTTACGAGAACAAGTGGGTATTGAAAAAAGCCTACCTTGATAGCTGATTAGAAAAATGGGTCTTAAGCACGAGCATTCAGAAGAATATTAGATTGACTGGAACATGAATCAATTGGTAAAATGTTATAAAATACACAAAACCTATCTTCTTACTAGGTTTTGGGCGGAGGGATATAAACATGCGTGTTGCGAATTCCATTACTGATTTAATCGGACAGACGCCTTTGGTTAAACTAAATCGCTTAGTAGGTTCTGAGGATGCTGACGTTTATTTGAAGCTTGAATTTGCCAATCCCGGAAGCAGTGTGAAGGATCGTATAGCGTTAGCGATGATTGAAGATGCTGAGCAAAGAGGTGTGTTGTCGAAGGACACGACGATCATAGAGCCAACCAGTGGAAATACGGGAATTGGATTAGCTATGGTTGCTGCAGCTAAAGGCTATAAAACGATTCTAGTTATGCCAGATACAATGAGCTTAGAGCGTCGGAATTTACTCCGTGCTTATGGAGCAGAGCTTGTCTTAACACCTGGAGCTGAAGGAATGAAAGGCGCTATCAAGAAAGCGACGGAGCTTGCTGAAGAAAATCAGAATTATTTCATGCCTCAGCAATTTAATAACCCTGCTAACCCACGGGTTCATGAGCTGACAACAGGAAAAGAGCTAGTGGAGCAAGCTGGAGATCAATTGGATGCGTTTATTTCTGGAATTGGGACAGGTGGAACCATTACGGGAGCAGGAAAAGTGTTAAAAGAGAAATACCCTTCTATTCAGATCGTGGCCGTTGAGCCGAAGGATTCTCCTGTGCTTTCAGGAGGTAAACCCGGACCGCACAAGATTCAAGGTATTGGTGCAGGCTTTGCCCCTGAGATATTAGATACAGAGATATATGATGAAATTATAACGGTAGCTAATGAAGAAGCGTTCGAGGTAGGAAGAAGGCTGGCCAAGGAGGAAGGAATTTTAGGGGGAATTTCCTCTGGTGCCGCGGTATCTGCTGCCTTACAGGTCGCAAAGCGATTAGGCAAAGGAAAAAAGGTTATAGCTATTGTGCCTAGTAATGGCGAGCGTTACTTAAGCACAGCTTTATTTCAATTTGAGGAATAATGGTAAAACGTTTGATTTAAAAACCTAAGCCCATGTCGGTTTTTACTGTGTTGCTAACTGGCATTGTGGGGTTGTTACCCGATTGTTAACCAAACAGTAAGAGCATCTTCATGATCGTTTAAATGCAGAAGCATATAGATCATGTAGATGCTTTTTTCGTGTGCTAAGTTTCTTTCTCATTCATCCATTTGGTATAGTGGAAATAGCTGAATTTGTATCGAAGTATAATGGAAGGGATAAAAATAATGTTCAAGCGTTTCAGACAATTACTTCTTACACGGAAGCCCTATCGATTACAAACACTGATCATTCTACTAGTTAGCGCTGTCACAGCTGTAGCTCTTATTTTGACAGGTATTCTTGTAGCTAATGATTATGCTACAACAACTCAAAGAAATCTAGAGAATCGAGCACAAGCGATTGCTTTAGCTGTAGGCCAAGCACCTACTGTGCAAAGCAGCTTACGCCAAGGAAACTACGGTGGTGAGGTCCAGTCCTACACTCTCGCGGTTAAAGCTGAAACAGACGTAGAATATATCGTAGTTATGGACATGAATAGCATCCGGCTCTCTCACACGAACGAAGAGATCATTGGTGAAAAATTTGTTGGGGGAGATGAAGGACCAGCTCTGCAAGGTGAGACATATACGTCTGTTGCCGTCGGTACACTAGGTGAATCAATGCGGGCGTTTGTACCAATTTGGGATGGTGAGGAGCAAATTGGTGTTGTAGCTGTAGGAATAGCTACGGAAAAAATCAATGAAGCGATCATTGGTAGTCAGAAAATGGTTTTCTTCGGCTTAGGTATAGGGCTTGTTGTAGGATTACTTGGTGCGCTTTTGCTGGCTCAAAAGGTTAAGAATTCTATGCATGGCTTAGAGCCTGTGGAAATTGCCCAGCTTTTGGAGGAAAGAGAAGCGATGCTTGCATCCGTACGTGAAGGAATTGTAGCGATTGATGAACAGGGAAGAATTGTGGTGGTCAATCATGCCGCCCGCGATATGTTTAATAAGGCTGGTATGAAGGAGGAGCCTGTAGGTAAAAGCATCCAGTATTTTTTACCTGAGTCCAAGCTACAAGATGTCCTTGTCCATCAGAAGCCTGTTCTAGACCAAGCCCAAAAGCTTAACCAATTAGAAATCTTGGTGAATCATGTCCCTGTTACAGCAGGAGGAAAGCTTGTTGGAGCACTAGCAACATTTCGTGATAAAACGGAGCTGACTAGTATGCTGGATCAGCTGTCAGGGGCGAAGGATTATGCACAGAGCTTGCGTATGCACACCCATGAATTTATGAATAAGCTTCATGTGATTTCGGCCATGGTGCATACGCAGTCCTATAGTGATCTAAGTACCTATATTAAACAAATTGCTAATTACTATCAGCAGGATGTGGGCTGGGTTTCAAGTCATATTAGAGATCCTATCCTTGCGGGCTACTTATTAAATAAGCTAAACCTTCTGGAAGAGAACAATGTTCTTGTCACTTTGGAAGGAAGGTTCGCTTGGCCCAACATTAAGAGTGCTGAACTGATAGATGCGCTAACGACAATTATAGGTAACACACTAGATAACGCTTATGAAGCGATAGCTGAACAAGAGGAAAAGAAGATTAAGATTACTTTAACGTATGCGAAAGGCTTGTTAGAATGGACAGTGCGGGACAATGGACCAGGTTTTGATCAAGAGGCCCTCGAATATTCAATGAAAAAAGGAACATCCACAAAAGGAACAGACAGAGGTTTTGGTATGCACTTAATTCAACAGGCGGCTGAAGAGTCAGGGGGAACGGTGCATATAGTACCACGGAAAGGAGTAGGGGTGGCCGTGCAGGTGTACATCCCTTATCATAAAGATGATTCAGGTCTTAATCATTGAAGATGACCCTATGGTAGCAAAGTTTAACGGCATTTACTTGAATCAAGTAGAAGGCTTTGAATTGACGGGGACGGCTGACGGTATAGCGGCTGGATGGCAAATTTTAAACAGAAGTACGATCGATTTAGTTCTACTTGATATATATATGAACCAAGAAAACGGCTTACAGCTGCTTGTGGATTTAAGAAAAATGAACTACCCAGCTGATGTCATTGTGATCTCCTCTGCTAATGATCCTGAATCCATTCAAACGGCCCTACGCTATGGAGCTGTGGATTACTTAATCAAACCGTTTGATTTCGAACGATTCCAAGAGGCCTTACTTCAATACAAGCTTAGGAGAGAGGGAATGCAGAAAGAAAGTCTTAGGCAAACGGAGCTTGATGCCTTATTTCATTCCAAGCTGCCTAATAAGGATCAAATGGAGGAGCTTTTACCCAAAGGGATTACAAAAGAAACCTATCACCGTGTGCTGCGTGACCTTACTAAGCTTAAGGGTTGGTTCTCCACCGCCGAGCTTTCTGACGTAACGGGGATATCACGTGTTTCACTTAGAAAATATTTGCGTTTTCTAGAAGAGGGTGGTTTGTTGCAAAGTGATATAAGCTATGAAGGAAGTGGGCGTCCCTTTCATAAGTATAAGCTTAGTACAGGAGGGCGTGACTATGTTCTTTCGGTAATAAACAAAGAAGATTAAAATAAGAATGGTCTAGAGAAACACTAGAAAAGTACTAGAGAGGTAACTAGAGGCAACTTAAAAGAACTAAATTAATTAGAGTTCATAAAGATAAAGCGTTCGCTAAGAGCGCTTTTTTTAGTTACAAAAGGTAAAACAATAGTTTCATAAGCTATACGAAATGAGTTGATTAATAGAGAATGGAGGTAAGCGCTTTCAAGAAAGGGATGAAATGGTTATGAGACAAATGGCCTTATCAATCTGGAACTCATTATGGTCCCAGCATAAAAAGACAAAGGATGCTTTAAACGTTTTCTCTTTTAGGAAGCCTTCCGACAAGGGTTTTAATAAAGTGAAAGAATCCTATGACCAAGAGAGGATCATCCAGGCGAAAGGAGAAACTGATTCCAACTCTGCTCAAAACGCTTCAACTGAAAAAGAAACTCCTCCCATTCAAAATTCAGAAGGAGGAAGCAATAACAAGCGAAATGAGCCCGAGCCTGAGATTAAAAAGCCCTATACTCGTGCTCAAGTGGTTGGACTCTTTTTAGGACCAGCCCTATTTATTCTCACTTTGCTATTTTTCCATCCAGAGGGACTTTCCACTGAGGCGAAATCCGTTTTGGCGGTCACGCTATGGATTGCTGTTTGGTGGATTACGGAAGCTTTGCCCATTCCAGCAACATCTTTACTCCCTCTTGTTCTTCTACCTATTACGGGAGCGATGTCTGGAAGTGATGTTGCTTCCTCCTATGGGAATGATATTATCTTTCTTTTTCTAGGTGGTTTCTTTATTGCCACAGCGATGGAAAAATGGAATTTGCATAAACGTATGGCTCTGTTTATCATAGCTATGATCGGTACAAGTACACAACGGATATTACTTGGTTTTATGGTAGCCACCGGCTTTTTATCGATGTGGGTTTCCAATACGGCAGCTGTTATGATGATGATTCCTATGGGGCTTGCCATTACTGTACAGGTGGCAAGTGCTATCAAAAATACACCACAAGAATCAGAGCTTCCGAAATTTGAGAAAGCTCTTATCTTTGGGATTGGCTACGCCGGAACGATTGGAGGGCTAGGAACCTTAATTGGAACCCCGCCAAACATTATTTTGGCTGCTCAAATGGATGAGCTTTTCGGAATCAAGATTTCCTTTGCTCAATGGATGATCTTTGCTGCACCGGTTGTCATTCTTATGTTGTTTATCACTTGGATATATTTGGGCAGGTATAAATTTAGTACGTCTATTCAGCAGCTACCTGGAGGAAGAGAGCTAATCCAAAGTGAAAGACGAGCGTTAGGTCAAACATCTTTTGAAGAGAAGTCTGTTGGAGCAGTTTTTGTGTTTGCTGCCTTTATGTGGATTACACGCGAATTCTTTTGGGTGGAGGACGGACTGTTCTTTGAAATTCCGGGTATATCTGATGGGATGATAGCTATAATGGCTGCAGCATTACTCTTTACTATTCCAGCCAAAGCAAAATCAAGTTTACGAATTTTGAATTGGAATGATTCAAAGACGATACCATGGGGAGTTCTGTTACTTTTTGGAGGAGGTCTGGCTATTGCTGCTGGATTCCGTACAACGGGGCTATCTGATTGGATGGGAGAGCAGCTCACCGTACTTGATGGATTAAGTCTTGTCGTCATTATAGCCTGTGCTACATTATTGATTATGGCTATGACGGAAATCACCTCTAATACAGCAACCGCAACGATGATATTGCCTGTTGTTGGCGCCTTAGCTATCGCTCTTAACATCCATCCATTTGCGTTAATGGTCCCTTGTGCCATGGCGGCGAATTGTGCCTTTATGCTACCGGTAGGAACACCACCTAACGCTATTATCTTTGGGACAGGTAAGCTGAAAATTATTGAAATGGTACGAGCAGGTTTTGCCGTAAACGTAGTGGCTACTATTATTATTATTCTAGCCGTCTATTATTTACTGCCGCTTGTTTTTGGAATTGATTTAAATCATTTACCAGCGAATCTGTCTAACTCTATTGAAGGATAGGATCGAAGACTAAAACTAAATTATTTAATACGTAACATATGTATGTGTTCAAAGATACATCGGCACTCTGTAGCTGTTAACTTACTGCTATTAGGGTGTCGTCTTTTCTTTTTACCAAATGACTTTTTTGATAATAGAAGCTTAAGCTCCACCAGTTTTCTCAAGTAGCAAAACAGATAAAAAAGAGGTACAATGAGTGGTGATAAAACAACAGTATGATCATGGAGTGTGGAAGGATTGTTTAAACCTACTTTACAGTGTATACAAGCATTAAATATAGATGAATTTCACTCCTTTACCTTAATGTATCCACTTGAAATGAGCCATGATTTATGGTTTCCTTTATATCAAGAAATAAAGCAGCAGGAAACGCATCACATGATTTTGGAGAGTGGAAGAGCTGGTCGCTATTCGGTCATCGGATATAGGCCCGTAACCCACATTGTGGGCAAGGATGGTAAGCTGACGTACAACGAGCTTTCAAAGCAAGGGACTGTGGTAAGCACGAAACAGGAGGAAGGAGAGCTCCTCGATCTCTTGAAAGCTTATACGGAAGGAAAAAAGGCGTACCATTTTGGCGAAGAAGGAGAAATCAGTGCTGGCCTATTCGGCTATTACAGCTATGATTTGGTTCGGGAAATTGAAGAATTACCTAAACAAAGTACAGATGATTTACACACACCAGATGTAAATTTGATGGAGTTTGAGCAGCTTATCGTTTTTGATCATACCGAAAATCAGCATTGGCTATTACTCTCTCAAGAGCTTCAAGAACTTGGCTCTGATCAAGGGGAGGTAGCCCTTCAACAAACGTATGAAAAGGCCCAGAATAAGCTGTTACAGTGGAATGAGGAGTTGCAGAGCTGGATTGCACAGTATGAAAACAAGAAGCAAAATGTTAAGCATGAAAAAAGTGAAGAAGTAGATAGTCAAGGAGTAAGCTACAAAGGGTTATCCGAGGTTTCGGCTGAGCTTCCTCCGTTAGTTCCATCTCTTGAGGAGCCGGCTTTTGTCCAAGCGGTAGAGAAAATTCAGCAATACATTGCGGCGGGTGATGTGTTTCAGGTCAATCTATCAGTCAGACAAGCACGTCCGTTATATGGGGAGCCTTTAGATATTTATCGTCATTTACGGCAGATTAATCCTTCTCCCTATATGGGCTATCTCCATTTCCCTGAGCAACAAGTTATTTGTGGATCACCTGAGCAGCTGATTAAGCTTAGCGGACAAAAGCTAAGTACAAGACCAATCGCTGGCACAAGACCTAGAGGTGGAGATCGTGAGCAAGATCTAAAGCTAGCTCATGAGCTCATTCATCATCCTAAGGAGAGAGCTGAGCATGTCATGCTGGTGGATCTAGAGCGTAATGACCTGGGTAAGGTGGCTGCTTTTGGGACGGTACATGTGGATGAGTTTATGGTGATTGAGGAATATTCCCATGTCATGCATATCGTATCAAATGTACAAGGAGAGCTAGCACCCGAGTATGACGCGTTTGATGTGATTCGGGCTGTGTTTCCTGGAGGTACGATCACAGGAGCGCCTAAGGTGAGAACGATGGAGATTATAGAAGAGCTTGAACCCGTGAGAAGAGGGGTTTACACAGGGGCAATAGGCTGGATAAGCTTTGCTGGAGCTATGGAACTGAATATTACGATCCGCACCATGCTTGTTCAGCAGGAGCAGGTTTATGTGCAGGCGGGAGCGGGAATTGTTATTGATTCCGTACCGCAGAATGAATATCAGGAATCCTTGAACAAGGCGAAAGCTTTGTGGAAGGCGTATGAGCTTAGTGTAACAGAATGGAAGCAAAGTGAGCAGTCACATAAACTAGAGAAGAGCACAGAAGAGACGAGTTTACAGGTATAATCAGGGTTAAAAATATGAGCTGAGAATAGCTGAGGAGGAGATTTAAATGATCGTTATGATCGATAACTATGATTCATTTACGTATAACTTGGTGCAGTATTTAGGAGAGCTAGGGCAGGAGCTTAGGGTGTTTCGTAACGACAAAATTACGATCGCTGAATTAGAGGAGCTGCAGCCTGAGTATCTAATGATTTCCCCAGGACCTTGCACACCAGATGAGGCAGGCATTAGCTTGGATGTGATAAAGCACTTTGCCGGAAAAATTCCTATTTTAGGAGTGTGCCTAGGACATCAAGCGATTGGTCAGGTATTCGGAGGAAAGGTAGTACGAGCGGAAAAGCTTATGCACGGTAAAACCTCACCCGTGTACCATGATGAGAAAACGGTCTTTTTTGAATTGCCTTCCCCTTATGAGGCAACAAGATATCACTCCTTGCTTGTGGAAAAAAGCTCATTACCCGACTGTCTAGAGATTACAGCTTGGACGGAGGAAGGGGAGATCATGGGCCTTCGTCATAAGCAGCTCCCTATTGAAGGAGTACAGTTTCATCCAGAATCGATCATTACGGAGCATGGAAAGCAGCTCCTTCAAAACTTTATTCAGACGTATTCAAGCGCTCCTTCCGTATAAACAATGCTGAAAAAATGATGATAAAAACGATACATCCTATATGAGAACAAATCGGAAAGGTAGGAGAGAAGGCACGTGTATGTGTATTTAAATCATGAGCTTACAGCTGAAGAGAACGCCAAAATATCGATTTTTGATCACGGCTATCTTTATGGGATAGGCTTATTCGAGACTTTCCGAACGTATCGGGGTAAGCCTTTTTTGCTTGAAGAGCATATGCAGCGTTTAGCTTTCGCTTGTCAGGAAATTGGGCTCGAATGGAAGCAAGATTTACCTAGACTTAGAGCTGAAATAACGGACTTACTTACACAGAATGGTCTTGAAGATGGGTATTTTCGTTATAACGTAGCAGCAGGAGCCTATCCGATTGGTTTACCTTCAGCACCATATCAGTCTCTAACAGAAGCGTTATTTGTTAAAGCTCTACCTGAGCCAAGTGGAGAAAAAGTGCTAACCACGTTGAGTTTAAGAAGGAACACGCCTGAAGGCTCTATACGCTTTAAATCTCATCACTACATGAATAATATTTTAGCTAAACAGGAAACACCCCTTGGAGCAGAAGGGGTGTTTCTGACAAAAGAAGGCTATGTGGCAGAGGGGCTTGTCAGCAATCTCTTTTTTGTGCGTGAGGATGAGTTATATACCCCAGCTCTGGAAACGGGAATTTTGAATGGAATCACCAGGGAATTCGTGGTAGAATTAGCCGATGAATGGCATATTCCTGTCCATGAAGGCTTTTTTTCCTTAGAGTTTGCCCAGCAAGCCGACCAGGTTTTTGTGACCAATTCAATTCAGGAGATCGTTCCTGTGACTCGCTGGGATCACATCGAATATGCCCCACATGGAAAAGGAAGTGTAGGGGAAAAGCTAAGAGAGCATTACAAACAAAGTACGCTGCAGAGATGAGGAAAAGACATATGCAAACATCCAAAATTAGTGTGGGACGACATATAATGGACATGGATGCACGAACATATATAATGGGTATTTTGAACGCTACACCGGACTCCTTTTCTGATGGAGGAAATTTTATGCAAGTTGATCGGGCTATAGATCATGTAGCTGAGATGATTGAGTACGGCGCTGATCTCATTGATGTAGGTGGAGAATCCACAAGGCCTGGAGCACAGTATATTGCTGCAGAGGAGGAGCTAGAAAGAGTGATTCCTGTTATTGAAGCTCTTGCTAGTCGCTTCGATGTGCCCTTATCCATCGATACGTACAAAGCAGATGTGGCCGAACAAGCTCTACAAGCCGGTGCTCATATCATTAATGATGTTTGGGGAGCGAAGGCAGATCCGCATATGGCTTCCGTAGCTGCCAAAACGAAGGCACCTATTATTCTAATGCATAACAGGAAGGAAAGAGATTACACAAACCTAATGGATGACATAATTGTGGATATGGAGCAAAGCATCCTAATCTCATTGAAGGCTGGAGTACAGGCCAGTCAGATCATTCTTGATCCGGGGATAGGTTTTGCTAAAACGTGGCAGGACAACCTTGTAGTGATGAATCATTTGGAGCGGCTTATCCAGTTAGGCTATCCTGTTTTATTAGGAACGTCGAGAAAGTCGATGATCGGTAAAATATTGGACTTGCCTGCAGAAGAACGAGTTGAGGGTACCATAGCTACTGTATGTTTGGGCATAACAAAAGGCTGCCATATTGTTCGTGTTCATGATGTTAAAGAGGTAACCAGGGCGGTCAAGGTGATGGATGCCATGTTAGGGAAGGGGATTGTGTTGCAGCATGGATAAAATACAGCTGAAGAATATGGAATTTTACGCGTATCACGGGGTGCTGCCTGAAGAGAACAGGCTGGGACAAAGCTTTAAGGTAGACATGGAGCTGTTTTTGAATTTAGCTCCAGCAGGCCAAACTGATGATCTAACGCTTTCTATTAATTATGCAGAGGCTTATAAGCTAGTGAAAAGAATTGTAGAAGAAGAGCAGTACAAGCTAATTGAGGCACTAGCCGAACGAATAGCTCAAGATGCTTTAGATACATGGACCCAATTGGAGGAGGTTTTGGTTAAACTGGTTAAGCCAAACCCACCAATAGCAGGACATTACGATTATGTGGCCGTGGAAATAAGGAGAAAACGATCATGAAGCACGAGTTTTACCTCTCCTTGGGATCTAATATGGGGGAGAGGGGAGCTTACATCTCTCAAGCTTTAGAGCTTCTAGAAATGCAGAAGGAGACGCTTAAATTATGTAAGGTTTCATCCTTTTACGAAACAGATCCAGTGGGTTACTTAGATCAAGGGGCTTTTTTAAATATAGCTGTTTATGGTAAGACTAGCCTGCAACCTTTAGAGCTTCTAGCTCACACACAATCTATAGAAAACACCTTAGGCCGTTTAAGGAGCGTTCGCTGGGGACCGCGGGTTATTGATATTGACATCCTATTGTATAATAGTATACGTATGCGTACTGATGATTTGGTGCTGCCTCACCCGAGAATGACTGAAAGAACGTTTGTCCTTGTTCCTTTAGTCGAGATCGCCCCAGAGCTTAGGCTACCAGATGACCATTATACAATTGGAGAACGAATTCAGCAGGTGGGGAAAGAAGGTGTTCGTTTATGGAAGACCAATTAGTGAAATGGGGTAGGAGAATCAGGGCATACCGCAAGCTTAAAGGGTATACACAGGAACAGCTTGCCCTTAAGCTTCATGTCTCTGTATCCGTTATTGGGGGAATCGAACGAGGAAGGAAGCTTCCCTCCCAGCAATTATTGGAAGATATCGCCCGTGTCCTACGTGTTAAGATAGAAGAATTAAAAGGAGAAATAGAAGGAGTGAACCAGCATGGCCACAAGAAAGCTTAAAATAGGAAACATCGAAATGAAAAACCAAGTGGTTTTGGCTCCTATGGCTGGAGTATGTAACCCAGCGTTTCGTTTGATTGCCAAGGAGTTTGGAGCTGGCCTAGTTTGTGCTGAAATGGTAAGTGATAAAGCCATTTTGCACGGTAATGAAAGAACGAAGAAAATGCTGTTTGTTGATGAGCGAGAAAAGCCGTTATCCCTGCAAATTTTTGGTGGTGACAAGCAGTCCTTAGTTGAGGCCGCTAAGGTTGTTGATCAACAAACAAATGCAGATATTATTGATATTAATATGGGCTGTCCTGTACCGAAAATCACAAAATGTGATGCAGGAGCACGCTGGCTGCTTGAGCCTAAAAAGATTTACGAAATGGTATCTAGTGTTGTGGATGCCGTTCAAAAGCCAGTCACGGTCAAAATGAGAATTGGCTGGGATGACGAGCATGTATTTGCCGTTGAAAATGCCCAGATGGTTGAAAAAGCAGGAGGGCAAGCGGTAGCCGTTCATGGTCGTACACGTGTTCAAATGTACGAAGGTCATGCGAACTGGGATATCATTCGTCAGGTGAAGGAGAATGTCTCCATTCCAGTTATCGGAAATGGGGATGTGAATTCTCCAGAAGCAGCTCAGAGAATGATTCAGGAGACGGGCGTAGACGGTGTGATGATCGGTCGTGCAGCGTTAGGGAATCCATGGATGCTGTACCGAACCATTCAGTATTTAGAGGAAGGTGTGCTTCATCAAGACCCTACAGCTAGAGAAAAAATTGAGGTTTGTGCCTTACACCTAGACCGTTTAATTGCCATTAAAGGTGAAAAAATTGCTGTACAGGAAATGAGGAAGCATGCTGCCTGGTATCTAAAGGGCTTGCGTGGTGCGGCTCCTGTGCGTGAAAAAATTAACTATGTGACGACTAGAGAAGGTATGGTTGACTTATTAACTGGATTTGTGGATCAGTTAGAGGAAAAAGAAGAGGCCGTTCTTTCCTAAGAGATGGCTTGATAGAGATTTATTGCTGAAGGAAATACACGAAAAATCAACGAAGGCATAAGATATTAAGCAGAAGTGACAGTTACTATTTCCTAAATAATTTGCCTTACGTTTACCATAGCTCGATGTTGGGAATGAAGAACTACAGGGAATCGGATACTATCCGATTCCTTGTGTTTGATTCGTAGCTCAAAAGTCTTAGTAGAAAAACAAGAAAAGGAAGATCATTGACAGAGTTATTTTTTTTCAATATAATACCTCTCAAGATTTCATATGAGATGCTTGTAAGATCTAAGAGTGCGGTTGTGCTAGATATTCTACGAAGAGTCTGCCTCTCCTATAAGCCTCATAGTACGAATCATTCACATCTTATGAGCTGAGGGTAACGTATAAATCAATCAGCGATCACATATAATCAAAGGAAATTAATAACGTATGGGGGAGTAAAGCGAATGACAGAAAAAGAAGTAATTCTTACTCCGGAAGGATTAAGAAAATTAGAGGATGAGCTAGATCATCTTAAATCAGTAAAAAGAAAAGAAGTAGCTGAACGCATTAAAGCGGCGATAAGCTATGGAGATATTAGTGAAAACTCAGAATATGACGACGCCAAAAATGAACAGGCTTTCATTGAAGGGCGAGTGATTACTTTAGAGAAAATGCTTCGCAACGCTCGAATCATTCAAGAGCATGAGGTGAACACAGAGGTTGTGAGTATTGGGGCAACCGTTATCCTTAAGGATGTTGAATTTAATGAAGAGGTTGAGTTTACGATTGTAGGCTCTGCAGAATCTAACCCAACTGAAAATAAAATTTCAAATGAATCACCAGTGGGGCAGGCTCTTTTAGGTAAAACAAAAGGGACAGTGGTAGAGGCTAACGTTCCAGCGGGTATGATTCAGTATGAAATTCTAGATATTATAAAGAAATAATTATTTAGAACCATTCTAGAAAATAAGAAGATTTATGTGAAAATCTAGACAAAAAATAAAGAAGCATCTAGATGGCAATCTTAAAAAAGAATCGAGCATAGCTGTAATCATGACCTGCAAGAAACACTGTGCAGGTCTTTTCTCACTAGTAGAAAACCATTAGATCTAGCGTTAGACTAAGCCTTTCTATTGATGGCTGATTATCTAATAGGCTTTAGCTAAGCGGATGTGGTATAGTAACAAGATAACAAGCAAGATGGGATATTTAAGGAGTGTAGTTTAATGAGTGAAGAATTAAATGATCAGCTGCAGGTAAGACGGCAGAAAATGACGAGTCTAAGAGATCAAGGGATTGATCCGTTTGGTCAAAAATATGTACGTGAGCATGTGGCAGCTGAGCTTTTGCAGAAATATGATGCTGTTGCCAAAGAAGACCTCGACCCTCAAGAGATTGAAGTGAATATTGCAGGGCGTTTAATGGCCAAGCGAGGTCAAGGAAAAGCGGGCTTTGGTCACCTTCAAGACTTATCAGGGAGAATTCAAATTTATGTTCGACAGGATCAAGTGGGTGACGAGGCCTACTCTATTTTTGATCAGCTGGACCTTGGAGACCTGATCGGTGTGCGAGGAGCTTTGTTTAAAACGAATCGTGGGGAAACGAGTATAAAAGTAAAGGAACTGACTATGCTGACCAAGGCATTGCGTCCTTTGCCAGATAAATACCACGGTCTAAAAGATGTTGAGCAGCGCTATCGGAAGCGTTATGTGGATTTAATCATTAATCCCGAGGTGCGCGATACATTTGTAGCACGTAGCCGCATTATCCAGTCGATGAGACGTTATCTAGACAAGCTAGGATTTTTAGAGGTAGAAACTCCGACCTTACACACGATTGCAGGTGGTGCTTCCGCTCGCCCTTTTATTACACACCATAACGCTTTAGATATCGAACTATATATGCGTATTGCCATCGAATTGCATTTGAAGCGCCTGATCGTTGGTGGTTTGGAAAAGGTGTATGAAATCGGCAGAGTCTATCGTAATGAGGGGATTTCTACTCGACATAATCCCGAGTTTACCATGCTTGAGCTCTATGAAGCGTATGGGGATTATCAGGATATTATGAAGCTGACCGAGGAGCTTATTGAACATATTGCTCTTGAGGTGCACGGTAAAACGACGGTTCAATATGAGGATAAAAATATCAACCTAGCTACTCCTTGGAAAAGAATCTCTATGGTGGATGCCGTTAAAGAGGTTGTGGGAATTGACTTCAGTCAGCCTATGTCAGATGAAGAAGCTCGTGCCTTAGCGAAAGAGCATGGGGTAGAGATACAGTCACATATGAAGTTTGGGCATATTTTGAATGAGTTCTTTGAACAGAAGGTGGAAGAAACCCTCATTCAGCCAACATTTATCTATGGACACCCTGTTGAAATTTCCCCGTTAGCGAAGAAAAATGAACAGGATCCTCGCTTTACCGATCGCTTTGAGCTGTTTATCGTTGCTCGCGAACATGCTAATGCTTTTACTGAGCTTAACGATCCAATCGATCAAAAAGAAAGATTTGAAGCTCAGTTGCTGGAAAAAGAAGCAGGAAATGATGAAGCGCATGAGATGGATCATGACTTTATTGAAGCGTTAGAGTATGGAATGCCGCCAACGGGTGGGCTAGGTATTGGTATTGACCGTTTAGTTATGCTATTAACAAACTCGTCTTCAATTCGCGATGTCCTTTTATTCCCTACAATGAAGGAAACAAAGGAACATGTGACTGAGGAAGAGTAAAGGTTAGGTAATTGACTAAGGTTAAGTTGCTAAGATCAAATCCCCATTATTTTGGGCTAAATTTTTCAGGTTAAAAATTTGTCTTAGTAGGAAATGTGTAATCAAGGGTTTCTTTGGTTATGAGTTCCCTCTAGTTTAACGAAGCGTATTGGTGTATACTACTTATAATAAAAATGACGCATCCACTAGATGCGTAATGAATATCTACAACTGTGCCGATGAAAAGCATCCAACTTGGAGGCGTTCATGATCGGAGCCACTATTTCTTCTGTGCTCTCTAAATGAACCGGGATTTGCCCGTTATAGCAAAAGCCAAAGAGGGTTCTCTCTGTTTTACGGAGGAACCAAGTTGGGTGGCACCGCGAGCATAACGCCTCTCGTCCCAAACGGATGAGGGCGTTTTTTGTATTTTTTCACTAATTCTAAAGAAGAAAGGGTGCAACTCGCATGCTAGATATTCAATTTATTCGCCAGCATGAACAGGAACTGCAGGAGGCCGCTAAGCTAAAAGGAATAAACATTTCCATTGCGAAGCTGCTGGAAAAGGATCAGCAAAGACGTCATTTTCTACAGCAAGCAGATGCTTTAAGGGCTAAGCGAAATGAAAAAGCTCAGAGGATTACAACTCTGCTAAGCAATGGACAGCAAGGGGAAGCGGAGCAGCTTAAACGAGAGGTTCGATTACTGAATCAACAGATTAAACAGGATGATAGCAAAAGACGTGATTTGGAGTCTGAATATCACCAGCTCATGCTCCAGGTTCCCAACATGATGTCTCCAGACACACCTAAGGGAGAATCAGATCAAGATAATGTAGAGCTTAGAAAGGTTGGAATTGTTCCATCTTTCTCTTACGTACCAAAGGACCATATGACGTTAGGAGAAAATCTTGGGCTAATTGATGTCCCTAGAGGAGTGAAGGTAGCAGGGAGCCGTAGCTTTTTCCTGAAGGGATTTGGGTTTCACCTTCAAAGAGCGGTGCAGCAGATTGCGATAGATGTTTTGATGAAAAAAGGTTTTACCTTTTTAGATGTGCCTACAATAGTGAATGAGGAGAGTCTCTACCATACTGGCTTTTTTCCTGATGGCAGGGAGCAAACCTATTCTATAGAGAAGGAAGAAAAGCATTTAATCGGTACAGCAGAGATCCCTCTTGTTTCTTACTACAGCGGAGAAATTATTGATGTCGCACAGCCTATACAATTAGCTGCTGTGTCTAATTGCTACAGGAAAGAAGCAGGATCAGCCGGAAGAGATGTGCATGGGCTTTACCGTGTCCATCAATTTACAAAGGTTGAGCAGGTTATTCTATGTGAAGCAGATGTCGAAACATCTAATCGATTGCATGAGGAGCTAACGTCAAATGCGGAGGAAATTCTGCAGTTATTAGAGCTTCCATACCGTGTAGTAGCTGTTTGTTCAGGAGATATGGGACAGAAGAACTATAAGCAATATGATATTGAAACGTGGATGCCGAGTAGGCAAGCTTATGGAGAAACCCATTCTTCATCTAATGTGTTAGATTTCCAAGCTAGACGATCAAACCTGCGTTATAAAGATAAAAATGGAGAAGTCAAATATTGCTTCACTTTAAATAATACAGGGATATCGTCTCCAAGAATTTTGATCCCTTTGCTAGAAAACCATCAGCAAGAGGATGGATCTATTTATATACCAAAGGCATTGAGAAGGTATATGAATGATATGGAATTCCTACTTCCATAGTAGTGTCTTTTTATGCATGGTGATTTTAAATAAATGTCATTTTATAGCAGGGAGCCCTTCTTCAAGGAAAGAGTAGCTCACTAAAAAGCAAAGCATAATTCTTTAATTGAAGTACCTATAACATGATAATCCTTTATTCCTAGGCTAAAAGTTCTGCTTGAGCTCTTAGCCTAGAATATTATTTGTGTCTTTTAAAAAAAAAGGTGTTGCATAATATTTTTAGCTGTGATATATTATTACTTGCCGCCACGATAGGCGACAAAATGAGTGAATAAATGAGAGTTTGATTCCATGAAAAAATGGATCGTCGACTAAAGACATCATGTCCTGTGATAACGTCGACACTAGCACATCCATGTGCTTTAGAACCTTGAAAACTGAACAAAGAATAGCCAAGCGTAAAAATAATCTGTTGCTTGCCTTCCTTTCGAGGAAACAAGGAACGGGTCCAATTCTTTTGAATGAACAACGTAATGAGAGCTTATTTCAAGCTATTTCATA